>NZ_CASEGO010000022.1:0-1275 GCF_949287625.1 uncultured Brachyspira sp.
CTGTTCTGTTCTGTTCTGTTCTGGGATATAGCATATTAAATTATATTCTAATGTAGAATTTGGTTCTAGCCCCCTAAATAATATTTTATATCCTAAATTTAAATTCTCTATATATTCTTTTATCCTAAACATTTGACAAAATCCATTTGGAAAAATATAATCATGGTAGCAACTAATAATTAATACAGGTTTGTATTTTTTTATTGTATTAATAGCACCAATCAATACATTTTCCTCAAATCCTTCAACATCCACCTTTATTAATTTTATATCTTCATTGTTATTAATATCTACTAAAAAACTATCCAAATCTATAGATTCTATTTTTTCATAACTTTCAATATTCAGAATATTTGAATCAATGATAAATGATCCGCCACCTTTTTCAAACATATAATTTGTATTTTTTTTATCTGATAAAGCTATATTAAAGGTTTTTATCTTATTATCTAATTTTAAATTATTAACATTATTATTTAACTCATTAAATATTTTTTTTATAGGTTCAAAACTATATACATATTTGCAGTAATTTTCTTCCACAAACATTAATGCAGAATCTCCTATCCAAGCCCCGCAATCTATTATTACCCCATTTTTTAAATCATTTTTAATATAACTAGGTAAATATACAATACCACATTCGTAATAAAAAATGTGTAAAGAAAACGGAATATTGATTTCGTTGTATTTTGAAAAATATCTTTCTTCTATATTTGATATTATTATATCCTTATTTGATTCAACAATTTTTTGCTCATCTGATAGAAAATTTATAGCATGATCTATATAAAAGTCAAGAGGTATTTTTACTTTATTATTTACAAGACATTTTAATTGTTTAATCCAAATATTAACTATTTCTATACTATCAGGATCTAAATTTTTTTTAAAATTACATAATTTTAAATTAAATTCATCAGGATTGTCTATTGAGTACTGATATATATTATAAAAAGCGTGTGACCATATAGTAACGCCATTTTTGTTTTTTTTAATATCAGTATTATTTTTAATAATATCTAAATCTTCTTTATTTTTATTAATAGAATCTATATGTAAATTTTCTTTTTCTAAAATAGAATATAAATATTCTCTAAGGTGATTTCTAAGAGATTTAAAAGGTATCCACCAAACTATTTTATCAATCATTTTTTTATTTTCCATAAATAATATCCTTAATAATATAATATCATTTTTTAGTTAAAAAAAGCCAACCCATGCTAAGCAACTAGCATAGGTTGACTTTCTATTGTTTTAATATATAATGTGTAG
>NZ_CASEGO010000022.1:1311-30406 GCF_949287625.1 uncultured Brachyspira sp.
CTGTTCTGTTCTGTTCTGTTCTGGGATATAGCATATTAAATTATATTCTAATATACTTTCTATTTCCAATCCTCTAAATAATATCTTATAACCTAAATTCAAATTTTCTATATACTTTTTTATTCTAAACATTTGACCTAAAGCTGTATGATCATGGTAACAACTTATTAATAATACAGGTTTATACCTTATAATTGTTTTTTCTGCACCTTTTAAAGCTTGTTCTTCATAACCTTCAACATCAAGTTTAATTAATGAAACATGCTCATTATTATTTTTTAGAAAATCATCTAATAACACTGTTTCTATTTCTTCTGATTTTAAATTTTCATTTTTCATTAAAATTGAAGCATCTGAATTTTCACCAACTATATTAATTTTTTCATTTTTATCTGATAATGCATATTTATATAACTTTATTCTATCATCAAGTTTATATCTATTTATAGATTCACTTAATATACTATAACTTTTATTTGTAGGTTCAAAAGAGTATATACTTTTAAAATCATACTGCTCATACAACATAATTGCAGTATCTCCGATATATGCACCTCCATCAATAGCAATACCATCTTTAAAAGTATTTTTTATATATGATGGTACATAAATAAGTCCACAATCATAATAATGTGTATGAATTGTCAAACCTATATCTTTTATATCATATTTATTTTTATAATTATTTATAATTGAATCATATATTTGAAATTTTGTAGAATGTATAATTTTTTGTTCATTAGTAAAAAAAGTAGTACTAGCAGGTACTCTCCAAAATTCAGAACCGTACTTTATTCCAAGTTTTCTTTGCAATTTCCAAGCTTCTAATGCTTCCAAACTATCTTCATCCAAACCTTTTTTGAATTCTTCTATATTTTTTGAAAATTCTTCAGGATTATCTATCATATATTGGGACATATTAACAATAAATCTATGAACATTTTCAATAGTGTATATAAAAGAATTATCTATACCATATTTAATATGATCAAGTTTTTTATCTATGCTAATAAACTCTTCATTATGAATATCCATTTTATCTCCTTAAAAATTAAATGTATAATTATATAATATCATAAATTTAACTTTTTGTATATAATTTATAATTGAAAAAAATAGGTCTACTTGCAATTTTGTAAATATTTGTAAATATATTATGTAGTTATATTATTTATATAATGATTTAAAATAATATTTATAGTTTTAATATTTGGGCTTTACCAACCGTTCAAGTGCTTACATAAAATTACACTCCTTTTTGTAGAACATATAAGCGAAAAAATGGCATATTTATGTCCAGTTTATGCAATATTATCTTACATTTAAAACAAAAAATAGTATATACCTAAACAATTATATTTTGTCAAATTTTAATTATTTATAGATGTAATGATAACTTATAAATAGTATAAAGTATTATTTAGCATTAATAAAATAAAAATATGTATTAAATGTATTGTAATACCTAAATTTAGGCTAAAAATGCAGTCTTTCGCGAAGCGTATCCGAGTTTATCGAGAATATAAGGTTCTTTGTGCCACACCGAAGGCGGACAGCACCACAAAAGAACTGTGGGTATGGCACGACTGTGTGCTTCGCAGGGCTAGTCCCCACAAATACTAAATTTAAAAATTTATTTTTTGATAAATTATAGTCGTTTAGATATATATTTATATACTATATTTTGCTTTTATCAATAAAGCATATTGATATTATATTAATTTTATATATAATCACTTCTAATAAAAATATTTATTTTTTACATGCTGTAATATTATAAGATTATATACAAACATAACAAAATACAAATTATCAAAAATTAAAGATTGGAATATGAAAAACTTTTATTTAGAAAATTACGGCTGCCAAATGAATAAGGCAGATTCAAACAGTTTAATTAATTCACTAATGCAGGAAGGTTTTATACAAACAGAAAATCATGAAAATGCTGATAATATAATAATAAATACATGCAGTGTAAGGGCACATGCTGAAGAGAGAGTATTTTCAAGAGTAAAACTCTTTAATGCAAATAGAAAAAAGAATAAAAAAGACACAAAAATAATTATTATGGGCTGTATGGCTCAAACTTCCAAAGAAAAATTGGAAAGTCTTGGTGCTAATAAAATATTCGATGTATATAATGAAGTAAACATAATAGATTATTTAAAAGATGAAGAGGTTTTTGTAAGGAAGTTTAATGATAACTATATATTTAGTAAATCATATGTAGATGAAGATAAGCCGCATAAAGCATTTATACCTATATCACATGGATGCAATAACTGGTGTACATACTGCATAGTACCTCATACACGCGGTAAAATGGTAAGCAGAAAATCAGATGAGATAATAGAAGAATTAAAAAGACTTATAGATGACGGAGCTAAAGAGATAACTCTTTTAGGGCAGAATGTTAATTCTTATGGGCTAGATATTAATAATGAAATTAATTTTACAGAATTATTATACAAAATCGATAAAGTTATAGATGAAAAAAGCAAAAATAAAGTGTGGATAAGGTTTTTAACTTCTCACCCTAAAGATTTTGATAAAGATTTGGCCGATGCTATATGGAATCTGAACAGTTTATGCAAACATATACATTTACCATTTCAAAGCGGCTCTGACAGAATATTAAAACTTATGAACAGAAAGTACACAAAAGAAGAATATATAAAAAAGGTATCATATTTAAGAGATTATTCAGACGATTTTCCTATTTCTACTGATGTAATAGTAGGTTATGCTAATGAAACAGAAGAAGAATATCAGGAAACTTTAGATTTACTTGAAAAAATAGGATTTGAAGAGGCATATTTATATAAATATTCTGAAAGAGAAGGATCTATAGCATATAAAAAGAAAGTGGAATATGATAAAGCAGCAGGGGCAAGGAGGCTTACAAAATTAGTAAATTATCAAAGAGAATTAGCCCAAAAATTATTATCAAAACAACTTGGTAAAAAAACTTCTGTTATGATAGATGATACAGCAAAAGACAATATGCATTATTTATGCAGGAGTAAAGAAAACAGAATAATACTCATAAAAAAAGAAAAAGAACTTAATATGGGCGATATTTTTGATGCTGAAGTTACAGAAATAAAAAGCCATACATTAATAGGGAGATTTATTTAAATTATAAAGGTAATTTTATGACTTACTTAGAGTACAGCTTTAATGAAAATAATAACAGAGAGAAATCAAGAGAAACATTAGCAAATATGATACTTTCTATGGCTAAAACTCATTACAATAAAAATAATTTAATTATAGAGAGAGAAGAAAATAAAAAGCCTTATTTTAAAAATGAAAATATATATTTTAACGGTACACATACTTCAGATTTATTTGCTGCTGTTATGAGTAAAGACTATAATGTAGGAATAGATGCAGAAAAGATAAAAAAAAGAGATTTTTTTAATATAGCAAAAGAATATTTTTATGAAAGCGAAATAAAATATCTTGAAAACACTCACAAATTAGAAATAGATTTTTTTACTATATGGACAATAAAAGAAGCGTATATAAAAATGCTTGGGAAAACTATATTTGATATAAAAAATGCCCCAGAAGTTGATTTAATTGAAAGAGTTATAAAAAATGCTGATGATATATTTTTTGCTTCTTTTATACTCGACGACTCATATATAATAAGCATATGCCTTAATACTAAAAATGAAGTTAATCTAAGTCTTCAGGATTTTAATTTAAATATGCTATTCGCCTACCCTACTTTGCCGAATATTGATATAAAAATATAAATTTATCAGTATTGACTTTTTTAATTCAAAAATATAAACTTATATTATACTTAGTGGGATTTGTTATGCTTTTTACTTTTTATAATTTTACTAAGGAGTATTTATGATAAATAGAATATTTTTAATAGTAATATTATTTGCTTTATCATTGAGCAATATTTTATTATCTCAGAATATTTCTTTTAAAGTTACTGGAATATCTGGAATAGCTTTTATAGAAAAAACGGATATAAATAAATCATTAAGAGCTTTCAGAGGAAGCGAAGTACATAGCGAATACAGATTAAGAACAATTTCTAATACTCAGGTAGAACTTACTTTAAGCAGAAGAGGCGATAAAATAGGAGAAATTACAGTTCCTCAAAATACTATAATACTTGTCAATCCTCCGCTTACAAAAGATGATAGCACTATTTCATTATCCTTACTAGAAGGATATATAAGTGTAAGTATAATAAAAGATATGGGCACTTCTATTGAAATACATACAGCAAATACATCTTCTATAGTAAAAGGAACAGAATTTGAAGTAGCATTTGCTGAAAACGGCTCAAGCATTGTTATTCTTAAAGACGGAAATGTTGATATTGTTACGGATAATGATGAAACTGTATTAAATCCTAAAGAGGCATATATTAATACAATAGATAATAATTATAAAGTGGTTAATCAAAACTCTGACAGTGATCCTATAGTATTTTTAAATAGAGGCGAAGAGGATTCCAGAGAAGACTTTGTATATACTATAGAAAATCTAATTACAGCTATGGAAAATATACCAAATAACAATAATAATGAGGATAATTTTGTTTCATTTACAAGTATGGAAATGGAAGAAAATGAGAAAAAAATCAAAGAGCTTGAATTAAAGCAGCAGAGAATGACAGCAGCAAATGAAGGGTATTATAATACTATAATCAAACTAATAAATCTAAACTCCGATAAAAAAAATGAAATGATATCATATGCAAGAAAATCATTAAGTATATATATGGCCAATCAAAGGGCTATATCAAAAATGAACAATGCTGTTTATAAAACAAGAGAAAAATTTGACAGAATAAAAAGAAAATTTGATGAAAGAATGAATGCTTCAGCATATAATCAATAATAAAATATATTTTTTATTTCAGAGTATTTCCTTAATTTAGATATATAAAAGTTTCTATCATATTCCGCTAAAAGTATCTTAGCCCTCTTTATAAATTCATTTTCATCATAAACTATCAAATCTATATAAATATTATATATTCCAATAGCTCTGCCAACTACAATACCTATCTCTTCTCCGCTGCAACCCAAAACTTCCTTTTCTAATCTATCCTGTATTTCATATCTTTCATTAAGTATTTCTCTTCTTATTTCATCATTATCATTTTCATCATCATAAGTATAGCTTAAAAATAAAGCCCTAGCACCGCATTTTGATATTTCTACTATGTCATGAACATTTTCAGTATAATAATCATTAATAGTTTCATAATATGATGTAATCCCAGCTATTATATCATATCTAAGCATATCAACATTTTTAGGCTCAAAAGTATATGAAAAATACTGTTTTGTAGGATCTGTTATCAATTCTTTCCTATAAAACTGTAATATCTTTTTTATATACTCTTCAAGTTCTGTAAGGGTAATCATATTATATAATTTGGTGCTGCTTATATCAACGTACCTTATATAAATCCTAGATAATCCCTCACCTATAGAATTTTCCATCATAATAAAAAATATATTATACGCCTCTTCTTTATCTAAATTATTCAATTCACTGTTATAAAATATCAAATCAAATTTATCATTTTCTATGTCAAACTCTATTTTTATAAAAACTTCCTGCATATATATTTTTTTATTCTGAACCTCTATAGAAAAATTAATACCCTCAGAACTAGGAAGACAAGGCAAAAAAGTCCATTTTTCTCTTAATTTATAAGGCATAGAAGATATTATTTTAGGTATGAGATAGAAAAGATAATTTTTCCCGTCTACAGTAAATATAAACTTGTAATTTTTAGTAATATTAAATGATATGTTATCAGATATAATTTTAACTCCGCTTGAAACAAAATTAATTAAATCATCATGCTTATTTTCAAGCATAGTTGAAATATATTCTTCGTTTTCCTCAAACCATTTCCAAAACATCTCTGTCCTTTTTATAAAATTCATACCATTATCATCATCTTCAAAACATAAAGTGTATAATCTTTTAGATGATTCTAGTATTTCTATATTTTTATGTCCGTCCATAAGTTCTATAGTTTTATAAAAATATTGTTTTGCTGTATCTTTTTCATTTTTATAAAAATAAGAATACCCCACTCTGAAATGCCATAAAGGATCATCTATTCCGTCTTCTCTGATATACATAAGATGATCCAATGCCTCATCATAATTTTGAGTATTATTCAAAGCTCTTGCAAGTAATGATATAATTTCATAATCTCTCTCTGCTTCATCTATAGAATATACAAGCTCTATTATTTCATAATGTTCATCATTATTATGCAAAGTTTCTATTTTTTCTAATAATTTTTTATCCATTCCTAATCGCCCTATGAATATATTACAATACTTTTACAAAAAAATCTATTTAATTATAATATATTAATTTATTTTTAAGTTAGTATCAGTTTTTTGTTTTTATGCTTGACAAAATTATATTATTGTAGTATTATATGTTACTCATAGTACTGTACAAAATAAAAATATATATAAATTGGAGATAAGCTATAATGTATGCAATTGTAGAAGTAAAAGGCAAACAATATAAGGTAGAAAAAGGTCAGGATATCTTAGTAGAATATCTAGGCGATGAAGCTAAAGATGCTCCAGAAATAAAAACACTCCTTCTAAAAAAAGATGATGAAAGTGTTTTAGTAGGAACACCTTATGTTGAAGGCGTAAAAGTAAGTTCTAAAATAATAGAAATGATGAAAGGCGATAAAGTAGTTATAGGAAAACATAAAAGAAGAAAAGACTACAGAAGAAAAACAGGTCATAGACATAAATACCATAAAATCACTATTGAAGATATATCTCTTTAATGGCTTCTCTTGTTTATATAGTTTATAATAGTGATTCTATTATGAAATGTATAACAGTTGAAGGTCATGCTGGAATAAAAAAGTCCGGCGAAGGTTATGAGGTTTGTATAGCTTTAAGCGTACTCACTCAGGCCATGTATAAAGCCCTTATACACACTGTTGGAAAAAAATTCTTGAAATACAAAACTGATGACGGGCTTTTAAGTTTGGAGTTAATCAATATTGATAAACTTGATGCTGATAAAAAAAAAGAATATGAATTAGTTAGTAATGGATATTTGATAGGTATAAAATCTTTAATTAAAGAGTATCCTGATTTTATAAAATATAAAGAGGAGTATAAAAATGGCACATAAAAAAGGCGGAGGAAGTTCCAAAAATGGACGTGACAGTCAATCTAAACGCTTAGGTGTTAAAGTTTACGGCGGTCAAAAAGTTATATCAGGCAACATTATAGTTAGACAACGCGGTACTCAGTTCCATGCAGGAAACAATGTTGATATAGGCAGAGATCATACTATATTCGCTACTGCTTCTGGTTATGTTAAGTTCCATACTAACAAATTTGGAAAGAAAACTATTTCAGTTGTTGCTGAATAATTAAAATAATTTTTATATTTGATAAACTTTTATATCTCAGTTAATTCATTTTTAGCTGGGATATTTTTTTATGGTTAATATTTTTTAAAAAATATTTGAATTTTTTATTTAATAATATATTATCTAAGTATAACAAAAAAATTATAGGTGTTTATTATGTCAAATATTACAAATAATACGGAAGAAAACAACGAAAAAATTCAGCTTTTATCATGTGCTTTGGAAGGAGGCTGTTCTGCTAAAATTCCTCCGGACTTGCTTGAAAAAACTCTAGCTCCAATAATGCAGACTAAGGTTGACTCTAACCTTCTTTCTGATGTAGATATAGGTGATGATGCTGGAGTATATAAGATATCTGATGATAATGCTATAATATTTACTGTGGACTATTTTCCGCCTGTTATAGCAGACCCTTACGGATTTGGTCAGATTGCTGCATGCAATGCAATAAGCGATATATATGCTATGGGAGGAGATCCTAAACTAGCATTAAATATCACAATGTTTCCTAAAGATGATTCATTAAACATATTAGCTAGCATATTAAAAGGCGGACAGGATAAGGCTACAGAAGCAGGAGTATTGGTTGTAGGAGGACATACTATAACAGATACAAATGTAAAATACGGAATGGCTGTTGTAGGTTTTGCTAATCCTAATAAAATTACAACAAATGCTGCTGCTAAAGAAGGCGATATAATTATACTTACTAAACCTCTTGGTACTGGAGCTTGTCTTGCGGCTATGAGACAGGGACTTATAAAAGAAGAAAATATAGAAGATGTTTTTAACTCTATGAAAACATTAAACAAAAAAGCATGTGCTGTTATGAATAAATATAATGTAAAATGTGCTACTGATATTACAGGATTTGGACTTATAGGTCATTCCTATAAAATGGCTAAAGCAAGCGATGTTACAATAGAAATACAATCATCTGCTTTGCCTATGTTTAATAAAAGCTATGAAGTACTTGATATGGGCTGTATACCTGGGGCTGCTTTTACTAATATGCGTTATGTAGGAGAAAATATATTAGTAGATGATGATGTTGATTATAATTTAAAAATGCTATCTTTTGACCCTCAGACAGCAGGAGGTTTATTTATATGTGCTGATAAAAATAATGCCGAAAATATTCTTGCTGATCTATGGAGAGAAGGAATTGACTGTGCCTCTATAATAGGTAAAGTTCATAAAAAAGAAAAAGAATATATACATTTAGTAAAATAAATTATTAATAGATAATTTTTTAGTAAAAAGCCTGCAAAGTATATAAAAATACAATGCAGGCTTATTAATTTTATTAAATTATTTAAGGAATGAAACTTACAGTAACATTTTTTATTATATCAATAGCTTTAGCTTCTTCTTTAGAATATTTAGCCTCTGACTTTTTGGTCTCAGCAGTATTTCCTATATCAATATAAGAAGTATAAAGCACATTATTATCCTGATATATTGTAGCTTCCACAACTATTTTGTATGTTCCATTTTTAACCGCCCTACCCTTTGAATCTTTGCAATCCCAAACTATATTAACTTTACCAGTTTTAGGTGTAGATTTTGATACTGCATCAACTATTTTTTTATCTAAATTAACAACATCAGCTTTAATCTGCCAATTATTCAAAGACTGCGGTCTTCTCTTCCAGCCTTCCCTTCTTCCAGTAAAATCTGTGACATATATAGTAGTTATATAATTACCCTTATCATCTTCTGCCCAAACAGCTATTTGATTGCTTGAATACCCAGCTCTTTTAGTATAGTCAAAACTAATATTGACTTTTTTAGAAGAACTTTGAGCATAATTCTCATTTACATAAAAAGATATAAAAATCATAAATATTATAATCATGAGCTTTTTCATAAGATATAACTCCTTTATTTATAAAATTTATTTTTTATCACAGTTATTTTATTACAATATTAATTATTCAGAATATTAATATTTTTCATAGTGTATTTTATTAGGTTCAAATCTCTCAGGCATTTGAGGCTCTCCATCGGCATACCCTACAACAACCATTCCCAAAGGCTTAATATGTTCTGGTAAATTAAATAATTTTATAACCTCATTCATTCTCTCTTCACGCGGAGCAAGCCCAATCCATACAGTACCCAAATCTTTAGCCTTAGCAGCAAGCATCATATTTTCTAAAGCTGCCGAACAGTTCTGCTGCCAATAAAGTTTACCAGACTCATCAGATAAATCTCCGCATACAATTATAGCCATAGGAGCAGTTTCAAGCATTTTAGCATATGGGTGAAAATCCATTATTTTATCAAGTGTTTCTCTGTTTTTTATGACTATAAACTCCCAATTTCTCCTGTTATTAGCTGAAGGAGCATACATAGCAGCCTTAAGCATATATTCTACCTTTTCATCTTCAACTTGTTTTCCTTTGATGTATTTCCTTATGCTTCTTCGGCTAAAAAGAATATCTTCGCTCATTTTTTATCCTCCTAAAATTAATTGTTATAGTATTATAACATTAATAACAAAAAATTGTAAATTAAAGTATAAAAGCCATATAGTCTATTAAAATTATATATACCTAAATAACTATATTTTGTAAAATTTTAGTTATCTATGAATGTAATTACCATCTTATTCATAATATAATATATTTTATTAATAAATAAAATATGTTTTAGATATATAGTAAATTACTTATTTGGTATAATAGGTAATCAGCCGCATACCCTCACCACAGGCGGACTTCGTCGGCACGCTTCGCGAAAGTGCAAATCTAAAAATAATACTAAATAGTACTAATTATGTTTTATATGTAGGATAAATTACTAAATTCAGTGTAAAATGTAGCCTTTCGCTGGAATTCGTCGGCACGCAGAGAGTGCGGGCTGTCCTGCTTCTCACCTGCCTACGGCAACAGCGTCACAAAAGAACTGGGGGGTACCGAAGGCACGCAGAGCGTCGCACGACTGTGTACTTCGTAGGGCTAGTCTCCGCAAATACTAAATTAAAAATTTATTTTTTGACAAATTATATTTGTTTAGGTATATAATCGTTATATAAATAATAAATTAATCTATTGCAAATATTATATTAATTATTTATAATATACTTGTTATAGTAATAAAAATATATTTTATTGTTGGCATACATTTATTTTGAAGTTTATTAATATTTAGTTTATTTAGAGGATATATATGGCAAGAGATGAAGATGATATTATTTTTCAAAAATTAAGGCAGAATGTTCAAAGAAATTTCCCAAGAGAAGACGATAAAAATAACTATAGTATGAATAATTATAAAACTGAAAATTATTCTAATAAGGATAGTTTAATAATTTTAGAAACTCAAAGAAATATAGAAAAAATTACAGATCTATCAAAAAAAATAGATGATGCAGAACTCACTCCAGCTTTAAAAGAAATGATATCCATATTAGAAGAAATGGTAAATTACAGTAAGGCTAATAAAGAAGGAGAAAAAAAACTTGAAAAAATAAATGAATATCATCTTCCTACTGCTGTAAAAATGCTTAATTCATATATAGATTTCTGCAATTTTCCTGTAAAAAATGCTAATATGGAAAAAACAGCTCAGGAAATAGAAAATGTTATAATAAAATTAAATGAAGCATTAAAAAGCATGCTTGTAGAAATGAATCAGAATAAACTTATGGATATAAACAGCGATATAGATGTATTAAAAACTATGCTTGAAAAAGATGGTTTATGATAAACAATAATATAAAATAAAAATACGGAGAAATTTTATGGAAAATAATAATAATCAATTAAACAATACAGAAGAAAATCAATCTAATAATCAAAACGGCATGACACCTGATAATCAGCAGAACACAATGTCTAATAACATACAAAACGCATACAATCAGCAAAGCATGACGGTTAATAATATGCAAACCCCAATGACTAATAACATGCCTATGCAAGATGCAATGCCAAACAATATGCAAAACTTTCAGAATAATACTCAGCCTGTTATGAATTATCAGCCTCAGAATGCTGCAGCAGAAGTATTGAATCATATGAATAATCAGTTTTCTAATGAAGACTTGCAAAAAATAAATGAATTATCAAACAGCATAAATCTAAAAGATTCTGTATCAATAATGTCTTATGGTTCGGCTGCTCAAAACAAAATGATTCAGTTTTCTGAAAATACTTTAAGCAATGTTATGAATAAGGATTTAGGCGAAGTTGGAGAGGCTATTACAGACGTTATAACAGAACTTAAAGGTTTTGATATAGAAAGTGAAACTAAAGGAAAAGGATTATTTGGATTTTTTAAAAAAGCTGGAAATAATTTAAGTAAATTAAAAACTAAATATACAAATGTTGAAACTAATATTGACAATAT
The DNA here is from genome assembly GCF_949287625.1 of uncultured Brachyspira sp. GTDB lineage: Bacteria > Spirochaetota > Brachyspiria > Brachyspirales > Brachyspiraceae > Brachyspira. Next base: position 13,088 of record NZ_CASEGO010000022.1, read on the forward strand.
AGTAAAAACATTGGAAGCACATCAAAGAAACTTACTTAAAGATATTAGTATTTTGGATCAGATGTATAATTATAATTTGGAATACTTAAAAGAATTGGAAATATATATAGAAGCAGGAAAACAAAAACTCAATCAATTAATGACTAATGAAATACCAGCATTAGAAGCAAAAGCTATGACAAGTAATTCACCTCAAGATGTTCAAATGGCAAGAGATATTAAAGATTTAGCAAACAGATTTGAAAAAAGAATACATGACCTAGAACTTACTAGAACAATATCTGTACAAACTATACCTCAAATACGTTTGGTACAGAATAATAATGTTATAATGACAGAAAAAATACAGTCTACTATATCAAACACTATACCTCTTTGGAAAAATCAAATGGTTTTAGCTATAGGACTTCATCATTCTAATGAGGCAGCAAAAGCACAGAGAGCCGTTACTGACACTACAAATGAACTATTAAGAAAAAATGCTGAAATGCTAAAAACTTCTACTATAGAAACAGCAAAAGAATCAGAAAGAGGAATAGTTGATATTGAAACATTAAAATATACAAATGAACAGCTAATATCCACTTTAGACGAGGTAATGAAAATACAGACAGAAGGCAGAGAAAAAAGAAGAGCTGCTGAGGCAGAATTAAGAAATATAGAAAATGAACTTAAAGCAAAAATATTAAATATATCAAAAAAATAATATAAAATTAAATACAATAAAAATGCTCATCTGTATATAAAAAATATAGATGAGCATTTTTTTATAAAATACTAAAAATTAATCAAACAAATAAGCCAAATAATGCTCCTTATTTACATACTCTTTTATATTCTTATAATCAATAAATATTTTTCCATAGCCTTTTTCTTTCATTATTATAATAAATGAATCAGTTATGCCAAAAATTAAACTATCTATATTTGAATAAAAATCTTTATTGGCATTATATCTTTTTAATAATGCTTCAGGATCATTTACAAAGTCTTTAAGATAATGGCTAATCAATTTTTGACTGCCTAACTCAAATGTCATAAACATATTGTCTATTTCAGCAAGCTGCAAATCTTCTAGCTTTGAAACTCTTTTATATAAAGATATTGTTTTATCATCAAAGTATAATATATTAAAACTTTTAAACTCTTTAAGTTCATTATAATAATCAGCATAATTATCAATATAATTTAATATACTCTCATCCATTAATGACTTCCAATGTCTTTTTTTAGATTCTTTTACATACGATTCTACTATATCCTTATTTTCATTTATTTTATCTTTTAAAAACTCATCTGAAAACTCTCTAACTCCATTAATAGAAGAATTTATTTTTTCTTTTCCATTTATAAAAATATAATCAAAATTAAATACATTACCTGAGAATATTCTCTCAGAACTGAATAAAATACTTTTATCATTATACAAACCAAATATGTCTGCATTATGCAGCCTTATTATTTCTGCTTCATCTTCCCTTATAATCTCAAAAGTTCCTTCTATTTTTACAGGCTCTTTTAAAGTTTTTTTAACATTATCAGCAACATAGTCAGTAATACTGTCATAAGGCTTAAACTCAATAACATACTCAATTTGTGATTTTGATATATCCTCTAATTTTGTCTTGAATTTTTATTCAGCAAAAGTTTCAGGCTCATATCCATAAGATCTACTGCCATCTGATGAGTATTTATTAATTAAAACTGTATTATCTTTATCATAATAATTTTTAACTGCTATTCTCTCAGATGAAAAATAAACATCATTTATAATAAAACCATTATCATTATTTATATATACTCTTCCTATATATGGAAACACATTATCTCTTGGTAAGTATAAATCATTATAATTATCATTTTTCTTGTGTTCATAGACATAAATATATATATTGTTAACTTTATCTTTAAGCATAAAAAAATTATTTTTATAAAATCTTACAGGTTTTTTTTTAGCCTTATTTTTCGGTATATTAATAATTATTATGACAGCAGCTACTAAAATCGCTACTGCTAACAAAATTATTATATCTTTATCCATAAATGATTTAATTATTAAATTTTTCACTGTTATTAATATTCTCCTTAATTATTATGTTCGCCTCAGCTTAGTATAAGCTGCCAACTAAAGTTGTCAGCTGCTTCGGCTCACTTATTGATTGTTATGTTCGCCTTTTATTATTTCTAATAAAAATTATTGGCTTATAGGCTCTTCCATTCTTACGAATGTCAGACGCCAATAATTTTTATATTTAGCTTTCTAATATTTCATTATGTTTACATTTTATTGTTGCTAGCAATAAACTCACTAGCTGGCTTCGGCTCGCTTATTAATTGTTATACTCTTAGAACCTATGGTATAGTAGCCTAAAAATCCCTCAATACTGATTTTAAATATTGATGCTTATTATTACTGCTAGTAATAAACTACATTAATCATATACTAATCTTTAGGTTATAAGCATAATTGGTATTTACTTGATATTTTAGAATAAGCTATTACTAATATTCATTAATAAAAAGACTTAAAATAATAAAGCGAAGAAAAATTAAAAATACCGCATTTCATAATAACCTCCTACAGTATTATAAAAAAAATTTTTAGTTTGTCAACAGCGAGCTCTCCCTCATCTTCGTTCGGTACGCACGGTATTATCTACCATTATCAAATGTCAACGATACGTGCGGTTGATTACCTATTATCATACCAAATAAGCAATTTACTATACATCTAAAACATATTTTATTTATTAATAAAATATATTATATTATGAATAAAATGGTAATTACATTCATAGATAATTAAAATTTTACAAAATATAGTTGTTTAGGTATATACTGGAACAATTTTATTTTGTCAATTGGTGCACATTATATAAAATTATAAACTTTTTTTGCCGCACAAAAAAGTTGCAAAAAATGTAATTGATAGAACTTTATATTTTAAAAATATGTATTAAATGTATGGTAATACCCGAAATTTAGGCCAAAAATGCAGTTCTTTTGGTTCTTTTATACCACGCCACAGGCGGACAGCGTCACAAAAGAACTGGGGTGTGGGGCAAAGCCCCGCAAATATCAAAATTTAAAAAATTAATTTTTTGACAAATTGTAATTGTTTAGGTATATACTAAAAATTTTTAAGTTTGTCAATTTTTTTGTCGTTCTTTTTCCCGCCACACGCCATACTTAACAGTACTTCCTTCGGTCGCAGGCTGACTTCGTCAAAGAACCTTATATCCTCGGCAAGCTCGGATACGCTTCGCGAAAGTGCAAGTAAAAAAATAATACTAAATAGTACTAATTATATTTTATATGTAGAATAAATTATTAAATTTAGACTGAAATATAGCCTTTTTGCTTCTTTGTGGCACACCGAAGGCGGACAGCGTCACAAAAGAACTGGGGTGCCGACACAAAATGCGGACTTCGTCGGCACACAGAGCGTGGCACGACTGTGAAGCCCCGCAAATATCAAAATTTAAAAAAATAATTTTTGACAAATTATATTTGTTTAGGTATATACTATTATCAATTTTATTTATATTCAAAATTAAACCGCTAAACAAATAATTATAATTAAATAAAAAATCTATTTACATAATCTATTACAAATATAGCAAGTACTATAAAAGGAAGTATATAAGACACATAAAATCTAGCCCATTTGGGAAATTTAATTCCTTTTCCAGTATCAGCCTCTTTTATAAAATTATCCCAGCCCCAGCCGAAATTTCTAGTACAGAATATAAGTATTATTATACCGCCTAAAGGAAAGAAATTATTGCTCACCAAAAAATCAAGCCCGTCAGCTATAGTACTTCCCTCGCCAAGAGGTTTAATAAATGAAAGCACATTAAATCCCAAAGCAGTAGGAAGACTTAATATAAATATACTTACAGCTACAATGATAGTAGTTTTTTTACGTGGCATTTTAGTTTCAGACATAGTAAAAGCTATTATATTTTCAAATACAGCTATAATTGTTGTTAAAGCTGCCATAGCTAAAAATAAGAAAAATAAAGCCCCCCAAAGTCTTCCCAAAACCATAGAATTAAATATATTAGGCAAAGTAACAAATGCCAAACCAGCACCTTCTCCCGGATTAATACCGAAAGCAAATGTAGTAGGAAATATTACAAGCCCAGAAAGAAAAGCTATTAAAGTATCAAGCCCTACAACCATAATAGATTCGCCTGTAAGAGAATAGTCTTTTTCTATATAGCTTCCAAATATAGTCATAGCCCCTATTCCTAAGCTCAAAGTAAAAAATGACTGCCCTATTGCCGCATAAGCTACAGAGAAAAATCCTTTTATTCCTCCGCTGAACATCTTATTAAAATCTGGTAAGAGATAGAATTTTAATCCCTCTTTAGCATTAGGTAAAGTAATAGCCCTTATTATAAGCACAAAAAGAACAAGCAAAAGTAAAGTCATCATTACCTTTGTAACTTTTTCCACTCCATTTTCAAGCCCCATCATACAAACAATAGTTGCTATTACTATAGATATAGTCATCCATAGTATCAATGCAGAAGGAGAAGCAAGCACAGTATTAAAAAACTCCCCAACCTGCTGAGGATTAAGTCCTTGAAGTTTTCCAGCCGCCATAAAATAGCAGTATGATAAACACCAGCCTGCTATAGTAGTATAAAACATCATAAGAAGCACACAGCCGAATAACTGTATATATCCTACAATATGCCATTTATATCCTTTTTTTTGTAAAGCTCTGTAAGAACCAGCTAAATCTCTTTTGCCAGCCCTTCCCACAGAAAACTCCATAACAAGTATAGGCAGCCCCAATATAACAAGCGATATGAGATAAAATACAACAAATAAAGCCCCGCCGTACTTGCCTGTAATATAAGGAAATCTCCACACATTACCAAGTCCTATAGCACAGCCTGCTGAAACTAATAAAAAACCTAATCTGCTTGAAAGTTTTTCTCTGTCATTATGCATAAATTATACCTAAAATTTTTTTATTTTTTATATTGATTAATTATATAATAAAATTAAAGATTTGACATTATTAATTTATTTATATAGTTAGTATATATGTTCATATCATTAGTATTTTCTATCAAAATAAACTCAACTCTTCTATTTTTTTTAATATCTTTATATTCATTCAGTAAATCTTGAAGCCCATAATTTGTCAATTTGCTTGTATTTCCATTAGTTATAGATAAAAACACATTATATGAACGCTGATATGATAAATCGTCAAGATTTCTTCTATTATAGAGAAATAGAATATCTTTTTTATCATAACCATTTGTAATTCTTTTTATTTCATCACTGCTGGAATGTCCTTCAATAATGATATCCATAATATTTGTACTAGCAGTTACATCGCCTACATATTTCAATGTTTTTAAATATTTTTTTAAATCAAGACTGCTGCTGTTAAAATCAAATAATATATTTGTTGGAACTATTAATACCTTACCCCTTTCTGTAAGTTTATATTTATATTTGATTTCTTTAGGCTTTCTGTATGTTGAAATAACTATAGCTCCATAAGCATTGACAGCTATTAAAAATGCTATAATTATTATATTTATTTTTTTAAGCATTTATATTGTTTCCTCTTTTTCTATTAATTATACAATAGATAAAAAAAATTTAAATATCTTTTTAATACTCGGTCAATATATATTGAAATTTTAATTTAACTATATTAATATAATAAATATTTTTATGCTGGTAAAAGACTAAATAACAAAAAAAATTTACATAAATATTCACAATCAAATTGACAATAAGAAAAATACTAATATACTTAATAATAGTAGTAAGTTTAAATTTATATAAATATTTTATTTTAGAGGAGAGTTTATTATGGCATCAAAAAAGTTGGTTTACTTCTTTGGCAATGGTAAATCCGAAGGGGCTAAAGAAACTAAAGCACTCCTAGGCGGTAAAGGTTTAGGACTTGCACAGATGACAGAAAGTAAAGTACCAGTACCTGCAGGCTTTACTATCACTACAGAAGTATGTGATTATTATTCAAAAAATAAGTCATATCCTAAAGGCTTAGAGAAACTAGTTGATGAAAACATTAAAAAACTAGAAAAAGCCATGAATATGCAGTTTGGAAACGCTGATAAGCCGCTTTTAGTATCTGTACGTTCAGGTGCTGCTATTTCAATGCCGGGTATGATGGATACTATACTTAATTTAGGTATTAATGAAAAAGTAGTAGAAGGTATAGTTAAGAAAACTAATAATCCTAGATTTGCTTGGGACGCTTACAGAAGATTTATACAAATGTTCGGCGATGTTGCTATGGGCGTTGACCATGATAAATTTGAGGAAATTTTAGATGAAGTAAAAAAATCTATAGCATCTAAAGTAGGAAAAACAGAAAAAGATGTAAAAGATACTGACCTAGATGTTGAAGATTTAAAAGTAGTTGTTGAAAAATACAAGGCTATGTATAAAGAAGAAAAAGGCGAAGAGTTCCCAGCTGATCCTAAAGTACAGTTATGGCATGCTATTAATGCGGTATTTAGGAGCTGGAACAACCCTAGAGCTGAAGCATACAGAAAATTAAATGACATAAGAGGTCTTTTAGGTACTGCTGTTAATGTTCAGGCTATGGTATTCGGAAACATGGGAGACACTTCTGCTACTGGTGTATGTTTCTCACGCAACCCTGCTACTGGTGAAAACAAATTCTACGGAGAGTTTTTAATTAATGCACAAGGTGAAGACGTTGTTGCAGGTATCAGAACTCCTCAGGAAATTACATTAGAAGGCAGCTTGGAATGGGCTAAAAATAACGGCATAAGTGAAGAAGACAGAAAAAATAAATATCCTTCTCTTGAAGAAGTTATGCCTAATGTATATAAACAATTAGTAAGCTATAAAAATCAATTAGAAAAATACTACAGCGATATGCAGGATATGGAATTTACTATTCAGGAAGGCAAACTTTATATGCTTCAAACACGTAATGGTAAAAGAACTGCTGCTGCTGCTGTAAGAATTGCTGTTGAACTTGCTGAAGCTAAAATAATATCTAAAGAAGAAGCTATAATGAGAGTTAATCCTTCAGATTTGGATCAATTACTTCACCCTATGTTTGACCCTGCAGCTAAAAAATCAGCTAAAGTTATAGCTAAAGGATTAAATGCTTCTCCTGGTGCTGCTGTTGGTAAAGTAGTATTTGCTGCTGACAGAGCTGAAGCTATGAAAGAAGCTGGAGAGCAGACTGTACTTGTACGTATAGAAACTAGCCCTGAAGATATTAAAGGAATGAATGCCGCAGAAGGTATATTAACAGCAAGAGGCGGTTCTACTTCACATGCTGCTGTTGTTGCACGCGGTATGGGTAAATGCTGTGTTGCAGGCTGCAGTGCTTTAGAAATTGATTATGATGCAAAATCTATGAAAGTAGGCGATGAAACTGTAAAAGAAGGCGACTATATATCTATAGACGGTTCTACTGGCGAAGTTATGCTAGGAAAAGTTGCTACTAAAGAAGCTGAAATGTCTGAAGACTTCAAAAAACTTATGGAATGGGCTGATGCTGCTAGAAAACTAGAAGTACATACTAATGCTGACACTCCTCATGATGCTCAGATTGCTAGAAGTTTCGGTGCTGAAGGTATAGGATTATGCCGTACTGAACATATGTTCTTTAATGCTGACAGAATTAAAAGTGTAAGACAGCTTATACTTGTTGCTGAAGAAGTAAAACAATTAAAAGAAAAATTGGAAGCTGCTGAAAAAATAGGAGACAAAAAAGCTATAGAAGAGCTTGAACCTATATATAAAGAACCTAGAAAACTTTATGATGATGCTTTAGAGAGCATTCTTCCTATGCAAAGAGAAGACTTTATTGGAATATTCACTGCTATGAGCGGATATCCAGTAACTGTAAGACTTTTAGATCCGCCTTTGCATGAATTCATTCCTCATGAAGATTCTCAGTTACAAGAGCTTTCTAGTGAAATGAATGTTCCTTTTGAAAAACTTAAAGCTATAAGAGATTCTTTACATGAATTCAACCCTATGCTTGGACACAGGGGCTGCCGTCTTGGCATCACTTATCCGGAAATATATGATATGCAGGCTAGAGCTATTATTGAAGCTGCTGTTAAAGTTAAGAAAAATGGTGTTGATGTTCACCCTGAAATAATGATTCCTCTTGTTGGTACTTTGAAAGAGCTAAAAATGATAAAAGACAGAATTATCAAAATAGCTGATGAAGTATTTGAAAAAGAAGGTTCTAAAGTTACATACAAAGTAGGTACTATGATAGAAGTTCCTAGAGCTGCTTTAGTTGCTGACAAAATTGCTACTGAAGCTGAATTCTTCTCATTCGGTACTAATGACTTAACTCAAATGGGCGGCGGTTTCTCAAGAGATGATGCCGGTAAATTCTTAAAAGATTACGTTAATAAAGAAATATACGAAAGAGATCCTTTCCAATCATTAGACCAAGAAGGTATCGGAGAGCTTTTAAGAATAGGTGTTGCTAAAGGAAGAGCTGCCAACAAAAAACTTGTTATTGGTATCTGCGGTGAGCATGGCGGAGATCCTGCTACTGTTATGTTCTGTAATGATATAGGACTAGATTATGTAAGCTGTTCTCCTTACAGAGTACCTATAGCAAGACTTGCTGCTGCTCAAGGAGCTATAAAATCTAAACCAGCTAAAAAATCTGCTGCTAAGAAAGCTCCTGCTAAAAAAGATCCAGCAAAAGCATCAGCTAGTGCTAAAAAAACAGCTGCTAAAGTAGAAGTTAAAAAATCTGCATCTAAAAAAGCTGCTGTTGCTAAAAAAACACCTTCTAAATCCTCTGGAAAGAAGAAATAATAATAAAATATTTATATAAATAATAAAGAGGGGCTTGCAGTAATCTGTAAGCCCTGATTTTTTTATAACATTTCTTAAAATTAACTTATATAATCATCTCTTACTTCAATAACCATAGTAATAGTTGAAAATATTATCAAAATAGAGCCTATAACTATATTAAAAGTCAAATCTTCATTATATATAAAAATAGAAGCTACAACTGTAGTAGTAGGTTCAAACATATTGAGTATTGATGCTAGAGAAGAGCCTAATTTTTTAACTCCGTAAAGTAAAAGCCCTAAAGAAAATATAGTGCATAAAAGCGATACAGCAATAAAGTTATAAAAAACATTAATATTATTCAAAACCTGCAAAGAATTTGTAAATATTCCAGCTATAAAGAAAGTTGCAGAAACAATCAAAGACATATAAAAAAGAGAAACAATAGTATCTATACTAGAAAAGCTGCATTTTTTATTTGCTACTATATAACTTCCGTATGTAACCGTTGTAACAAGTGCATATATTACACCCAAAAATGATTCTACCTTTACAACTTTTGTGAGAAGGAATATTCCAGAAACAGCACATAGCATTGAAAGTATTTTTAATATATTTATCTTCTCTTTAAACAAAAATATCATTATAAACAAAACTATCACAGGATATCCGAAATGTATCATATTGCTTAATCCTGCTGATATATAAAGCAATGATTGAGACAAAAAGAAAAAAGTAAGTCCAAGACCTGTAATACTGAATATTAATAATTCTATAAACTGCCTTTTTGTTATCTTAAAACTTTTTCTCGTAACAAGTATAATTATAAATAAAAAAACCGCCGTAAAAAAATATCTATAAAAAACTATAGAAAGCGATGAATAATCATATGCTATAATATTTTTTACAAAAATCGGCAAAAATCCGTAAGCAATAGAGCCTATTATAACTAATAAAACATTTAACATTGAAATCCTCTATAAATTAAAAAATTTAGAATAAAATATTTGAATATGGTTTAATATTTATGAAATAAAAGAAATTATTAATGCATATATTAACCCTAAAATTAATGATGATTAGTAATAATATATAATATTTTTAATAAATCAATAGAAAATATAAAATTATGCATTTTACTTATTAATTATTTGCCTTTAAAAATCAATATTTTCTACTTTATTATATTTACATTTTATGTTATTATCTAGTTTTAATAAAAAAATGTTATTAGTTTAGACAATTTTACCTTTAAGGAGATTTATATCTGATGGGAGCAATGGATTTAGTATTCAAATTGATATTCGGCTCTAAAGAACAAAATGACGCTAAAGTATTAAGACCTATAGCAGAAAAGACATTATCATTTGAAGAAGAAATAAAAAAATTAAGCAATGAAGAACTTACAAATAAGACTAAAGAGTTCAGAGAAAGAGTAGAAAAACATATAGGATGCAAAACAGAAGAATTAGATTTAAGCAAAGAAGAAAATAAGAAAAAACTTCAGGATATATTAGACAGTATACTTCCAGAGGCATTTGCTGTAGTACGTGAAGCAAGTATAAGAACAACAGGTATGAGACACTTTGATGTTCAGGTAATGGGAGGAACTGTACTTCATCAGGGAAGAATTGCTGAGATGAAAACAGGTGAAGGTAAAACACTTGTTGCCACTCTTGCAGTGTACCTTAATGCTTTAACAGGACTTGGAGTGCATGTAGTTACGGTAAACGATTATCTTGCTAAACGTGACGCTGAATGGATGACTCCTATATATTCTATGCTTGGAATATCTGTCGGCATACTTGATAACACTAGACCTCATTCACCAGAAAGACGTGCTGTTTATAACTGCGATGTTGTTTATGGTACTAATAATGAATTCGGATTCGATTATTTAAGAGACAACATGGTTACAAGAAAAGAGGATAAAGTTCAGAGGAAATTCTACTTTGCCATAGTGGACGAGGTAGACAGTATCTTAATAGACGAAGCCAGAACTCCTCTTATAATATCAGGACCAGCAGAAAAAAACATAAAAATGTATTATGAAATTGACAGAATAATACCTATGCTTAAGCAGGCTGAAGTAGATGAGAGAATGCGTGAAGTGGCAGGAACAGGTGATTATGTACTTGATGAAAAAGATAAAAATGTATATCTTACAGAAGAAGGAGTACATAAAGTAGAAAAACTCCTTAATGTAGAAAACTTATATGGGGCTCAAAGCAGTACGATAGTTCACCATGTTAATCAGGCTTTAAAGGCTCATAAAGTATTCAAAAAAGATGTTGACTATATGGTTACAGACGGAGAAGTTTTGATTGTAGATGAGTTTACAGGACGTGTACTTGAAGGAAGAAGATACAGCGATGGGCTTCACCAAGCAATAGAAGCTAAAGAAAAAGTTGCTATACAAAATGAATCACAAACTTATGCTACAATAACATTCCAAAACTATTTTAGAATGTATCCTAAACTTTCTGGTATGACAGGTACTGCTGAAACAGAAGCAGAAGAGTTTTATAAAATATATAAATTGGACGTTGCAGTTATTCCTACTAATAAACCTATAGCAAGGCAGGATTTATCAGACAGAATATACAGAACTAAAAAGGCAAAATTTGAAGCATTGGCAAAATATATAAAAGAACTTCAGGACGCTGGAAAACCTGCACTTGTAGGTACAGTATCAGTAGAAATGAACGAAGAGCTTTCTAAAGTATTTAAAAGACATAAAATTAATCATGAAGTGTTAAATGCTAAAAACCACTCAAGAGAGGCACAAATAATAGCACAGGCTGGAGAACCTGGAGCTGTTACTCTTGCTACAAACATGGCAGGACGCGGTACGGATATTGTACTTGGAGGAAACCCAGTTGCCAAAGGTGTAGCTGAAATAGAACAGGTGCTTGTACTTATGAAAGATAAAGCATTTAAAGAAAGAGATCCTTACAAAAAAGAAGAATTGAGTAAAAAAGTAAAAGCTATAGACCTTTACAAAGAAGCGTTTGTAAGAAGTGTTATTTCTGGAAAAATAGATGAAGCTAAAGAATTGGCAGAGAAAAATAATGCTTCTGAAATGATAGAAAAAATTGACAGAATTATTCAAATAAATGAAAAATCTAAAGTAGACAAAGAAAAAGTACTTGCAGCAGGCGGTTTGCATGTTATAGGAAGTGAAAGACATGAGGCAAGACGTATTGATAATCAGCTTAGAGGAAGAAGCGGAAGACAGGGAGACCCAGGGCTTAGTGTATTTTTCTTATCGCTTGAAGATGATTTGATGCGTTTATTCGGCGGTGAGAGAGTATCAAAAATGATGCTTGCTATGGGAATGGGCGAAGAGGAAGAACTTGGTCATAAATGGCTTAACAAATCAATAGAAAATGCTCAAAGAAAAGTTGAAGGCAGAAACTTTGATATAAGAAAACATTTGCTTGAGTATGATGATGTTATGAATCAGCAGCGTATGGCAGTTTACGGAGAAAGAGATTATATACTTTACTCTGATGATATATCTCCTAGAGTAGAAGAAATTATAGCTGAAGTAACTGAAGATACTATTAAAGATATAAGCGACAATAAAAAACATGTTGATCCTTTGGAAGTAACAAAATGGCTTAACAGTTATTTAATAGCTATAGATGAAGATGCAGCAAATAAAGCTGTAGAAGGCGGTGCTGATAATGCTGTGAAAAATCTTACTAATTTACTTTTAGAAGCATACAGAAAAAAATCTTTGGAAGTAAATGAAAAAATATTTAGAGAAGTAGAAAAAAATATATTCCTATCAATAATAGATAACAGATGGAAAGATCATCTATTTGCTATGGACAGTTTAAGAGAAGGTATAGGTTTAAGAGGATATGCTGAAAAAAATCCGCTTACTGAATATAAACTTGAAGGCTATAAAATGTTTGTTGCTACTATGAATGCAATACATAATGAGCTTGTAAACTTGATTATGAGAGTGCGTATTATACCTAATTCATTTGATGCTATGGAAAGAGAAAGTGCTTTTGATGGAGCGATTGAAGAGAAAGCAAATGCAAGTGCTATGAATGGAAACAATACTCAAAACATTCAAAGCAAAGTGAAAACTGCTCAGCCTAATGTAAAAATGACTCAGAAAATAGGAAGAAATGATCCTTGTCCTTGCGGAAGCGGAAAAAAATATAAACATTGTCATGGCAAAGATAATCAGCAGTAAAATAATATAAAAATAAAAAAACATAATTTTTAAAAGGCATATATATTAGTTATATATGCCTTTTTTTATTGGTATAAAAATTATAATTACTTGTTTCTAATTAATTATTTTTTATGTAAGCTGCTTTGCAATTACAAAGTATACTATGCTGCTTCTTTTTGATGATATACCTAAACAACTATAATTTGTCAAAAATTAATTTTTTTAACTTAAAATATTTGCGGGACTTCACAGTCGTGCCCGCTCTGCGTGCCGACGAAGTCCACCTGTGGTATTGGCAGCAACTTTGACAAAGTCTGCAGAGCGTGTGCGGCAAAAAAGTTGATAATTCTATATAATGTACATCAGTTGACAAAATGAAATCGTTCCAGTATATACTACTTTAAAATAACTGTAAATAACATTCATAATATATTTCTAATATTAACCGTGTAAAAATACAAAAATTCAAGAGTTATGATAAAAAATAATTTTAACAAATTATAAATTTATATAATAAAAAAGGGGCTTTTTATGCCCCCTAATATTTTATAATTCTTAAGCAGCTAAAGCTTGATTTTTTCTTTTTGTAATTATTTGTATAATTACAAGTATAGCTATAACTCCTATTCCTATAATATCCGTATAAAATTCAGGATATATAGAAAGAAGACCTGCTATAATAAATAATATTCTCTCATAAGGTTTGCATTTTCTAAATACATAACCTTCTAATCCTGCAGATACCCCAAACATACCTATAAGCGAAGTAATAAGTATAGGTATAATATCAGCTATTGTAGTATTAATCATAAGTATATCTGGATTAAATATAAACATATAAGGAATAATAAAAGCACCTATAGAAAGTTTTGTTGCTTCTATTCCGGTTTTAAGAGGATCTGATTTAGCAATAGCAGCACCAGCCATAGCAGCTAAAGCAACAGGAGGTGTAACATCGGCTATAATACCAAAATAGAACACAAACATATGAGCAGCTAAAGGTTCATAACCTAAACCTATTATTGCACTTGCTGCTATTGTAGAAGTAATAAGGTAATTAGCAGTAGTAGGTACTCCCATACCAAGTATTATTGAGCTAATCATAGTTAAAAATAGTAATAATAAAGGTATTCCTCCAGATATTGATATTAATCCTGCTCCTATTTTTAATCCTAAACCTGTTAAAGTAATAACACCTATTATAATACCAGCCATAGCACAAGCAATAGCAACACTTATGATATTTCTAGCAGCATTAACAAAAACGTCTATTAAATCATTAAGCCCGAAACTTACTTTTCTTTTCATTACAATGTCTACTATGGAGTTAACTACAGCAACTATAGCCGCAGCAATAATACCCATTAAACCAGCATATATAGCAGTTTTACCAAGTACAAAGAAATATATTATAGTAAGAAGCGGAATAACTAAATATCCCTTTTTCATTAAAAGCTCGCCCATTTTAGGAAGAGAATCTCTTGATAAACCTTTAAGTCCTGTTTTTTTAGCCTCTAAATGCACCATTATAAATATACCAGTAAAATATAAAATAGCTGGAATAATAGCAGCTTTAGCAACTTCCATATAAGGTATGCCCAAACTTTCAGCCATAAGAAAAGCAGCCGCACCCATTATAGGAGGCATTAACTGTCCTCCAGTAGAAGCAGAAGCCTCAACAGCACCTGCAAACTCAGGTCTATATCCTAAAGATTTCATCATAGGTATTGTGAAACTTCCAGTACCTACAGTATTAGAAACAGAACTTCCAGAAACAGTACCAAACATAGCACTTGTAAGTACAGCTACTTTTGCAGGACCGCCGTCAAAACCTCCTGCTATGGCATTACATATATCTATAAAAAACTGCCCTATTCCAGTTTTATCAAGCAATGCTCCGAAAAATATAAATAAGAATATAAATGTAGCTGATGCTCCTATAGGGGTACCCATTATACCCTCTGTATTATAAAATAAATGTGATACTAATCTTTGAAGAGAGTATCCTCTGTGATTTAAAAAACCTGGTGCATAAGCTCCGAATAATGCATATACAATAAAAACTATTGATATTATAAGTATAGGAAGACCTACTATTCTTCTGCAGGCTTCAAATACAAGAAGTATTCCTATTATGCCTATTACAATGTCTGTTGCTGTATATATGCCTGCACGTCTTACCAAAGAGTCGAAATTTATTGTAATATAGCTCCAAGAAGAAGCACCTATAATAGCAAGTATTACATCATACCATGGAAGTTTGTCTTTAGGCATATCTTTTTTTATAGGGAAAAGTAAATAGGCTAAAAGCATAACAAATGCCAAGTGTGTGGCTCTTACAACCTGTGCTGTAATTCTTCCAGAAAGTATTGAATACAATTGAAACAAACAAAATATTACTGATATTACTATGATTAAATATTTTTTCCAATCTTTATATCTTCTGTATCTTGATTCGCTGTCATATTTACTCATATAATCATCTATTTCTTCAGCTGTTATCATATGAATTTCATTTTTATGTTTCATACGCCCTCCTATTGATTTATTCGGTATATAAATGATACTATATAATCGAATATAGATAATCTCTTATATTCTATTTTTATACTGCTTTGAGGTGAAAAGAATTTGTCTAATTCTATAACTTTATCATCTATGATCATAGTATGATTGGCAGCAGCACCTATAAATAAATAGAAATTTTTAATAATTCTATTCATATTATTTATTTCTATATAATCATCAGTAATAACAATATTTTCATTTTTTTCAGGTTCGGCAATACCAGCACCATATGAAACAAATCTAGTTTTATCTAATACTATATTTCCTTTTTTATCTATAAAATAAAAATCTCTTACCCTGCCTTTATTTACAGAATGAGTATATGAAATAATAAATTTTTTATTATCTATTTTTAATGCTATATTAATTCTATTATTTTTAACACTATTTAATACAAGTCTTGGAAATAGCGGTATAAATAATAAAACAATAAGTATTATGATAATTGTTATAAATAAAATAATTTTTTTAAACATAATAAATATTCTAATATATTCACCATCTTAAATAAAAAAGACGATGAATATATTGTTTTAGATATATATAGAAATTGATATTAGTTATTTCCTACATCATATCCTAGTTCTTTATAATATTTTATAGCACCAGGGTGAAATGGTATTGATATACCTTGATAAGCAGTTTCAATATTTAATTCTTTACCTTTAGCATGAGCTGCAGCTAAATCAGATTTTTTATCAAATAATGTTTTCATTAAATTATAAACAACATCTTCAGGGATATTGTTATTAACGGCAATAGTAGCTTTTACTGCTATAGCTTTAGTATCAGTATCAACTTTATTATAAGTATTGGCAGGTATTGTTATTTCTGTATAATATTTATATTTTCTAAGCATTTCATCTAATTGAATCTGCTCCAAAGAAACTAATACTATATCGCTTGATAAAGATAATTCCTGTAATGCAGCATTAGGTATTCCTGCAACTATAAAACAGGCATCTAATGTTCCATTTTGAAGTCCGTCGCTTGATTCTTTAAATGAAAGATTTGATTTATTTATATCATCAAATGTTAATCCGTATGCTTCTAATATTTGTTTAGCATTAAACTCAACTCCGCTTCCTGCATCTCCTACAGATACTCTTTTGCCTTTCATATCAGCTATTGTTTTTATACCGCTTGATTTTGCAGCAGCTATTTGTATTATCTCTGGGTATAATGTAAGCATAGCAGAGAAATTAGTTAATACCTCTCCTGCAAATATGTCTGTACCATTATAAGCATAGTCCATAACATCATTTTGTACAAATGCTAAATCAGCTTCATGTCTGTTAAGAAGTCTTAAATTTTCAGCAGAAGCTCCTGTTGACTGAGCAGTAACATTCATTCCTTCTATATTGGCATTCCATATACTTGCTATACTTCCGCCGAAAGAATAATAAGTTCCGCTAGTTCCGCCTGTAGCAAAAACGTAATTATAATTATTGCTTTTTTGACAGCTAATAATTAAGAAAGAAACCGCAATAATAAATACTATTATCTTTCTCATAATAAAACTCCTTTAATATATATACATTATTTATTGAATAATACACTTGATATGCTTAAAAGTCAATATTGCTATTAATAATATAGTGTTTAAGTATTAATATATGTTTTATGTTTTTTAGTTAAAAAGTTTGATAAAATATTTTTGTGTATAGTGTGAGTTAGTTGTATTTTTTATTAAAATAATATATTATCTATAATATGTATATAATAGCTTTTTTACTTTAAAA
>NZ_CASEGO010000023.1 GCF_949287625.1 uncultured Brachyspira sp.
CTTGTTATTATCCTTTTTGGCTATTAGTATATAAGAAAACATTACTGAAGCTATTGGAGTGCCTATATAAAAAAACATTTTTATTATTAATGATATAGTAGAGTAATACCCTGCACTTGTTTTATCCAAATATCTGTTTGCCATGAGTACATCGCTTAATGATATCCAATTGAATATAAAGTTTACAATAACAATATGAATTATATAACTTAAAAATATATATAGGTTTTGTTTTGAGAAATATATTTTTATTTTATTTAATGGTATGAAGTAGGGGAGATTAAGTTTTTTTAATTCTATTATATTAATAATAAAATATAATAAACAAAATAATGTTACAGTAATAATGGCTCTTTCTAAAGTAAGCCCTGTTATAATAAAATAGGCTAGTAAAAGTATTTTTGATATAAATATTGCTATAAGACTTGCTGTATAGTCATACGCTATATAATTATTGATTTTTAGTATAGACTGTGAAACTATTCCCAAAATAGTAACGAATATTCCAACAGACATTATAAGAAGAGAAGTATAGCTTTTTATATTAAAAAGTATATCTATTAAAGGTATTGACACTATATAAAGAATAGATATCACAATAGCAATAATATATCCGTAAGCCCAATAAGTACGGGCATCCTCATCATCTTTATAATGATGCATTATATAATAACTAAAACTAGAAACTGTTAAAACTATTATAGAATATATATTTATTATACCGTTATAATGAGCAAAATCTGATATTGATAAACTTCTGTTAATATAAATTGAAGATATATAATTTAATACGCTTGCAATACCGTTTATAAATACTAATAATGCATAGTTAATATAATATGAATATTTTTTGTATAATGTTTTTATTATGTTCATATTATATTAACTTTAATTTACCTTTATATTTTTTTTATCTAACAAAAAATTTTATCTTCTTCTTAAGAACCATATCAATATACCAAGTATACCAAATAAACAAGGCAAACCTATTTGAGCAACATATCTTATAAAGTTAGTTTGAGTAGTAGTAAGAGTAAGATTTTTTATGCTTGCTTCTTTAGGTCTTATAGTAATTTTTTGTCTTGCTTCTAATAGATAAGCAACACTATTCATAAATAAGTCTTTATTACCAGCAAAAGCTATATCTACAGACTGACCTTGCTCTGGATTAATATATGCATTCAAGGCAAATGTTGCATCGCCAAATACAACTATTCTTGCAGGTTCTTTTCTGCCTTCTATTTCATAAGTACCGCTTATAGCCAAAGGCACAGGACCTGGTATATCTGTTCTTGGATTGAATCTTGCTCTTGATAAATCAAATGTGGCCTCTTCTTTTCCGTAGCCTTGAGGTGTAGTTGTAATTATGTTTTCAAAGCTGCCGTTATATTTATTTTCTCCGCTTAATATACTTCTTGCTACAACTAAGCAGGCAAATACATTTCCTTCTTTAAGTGTCTGAGTTATAGGGTGCGAAGTGTATTGAGGCACTATATTAACTGGTATAACAACACTTGAAGCCGTATCTATTATATAGTCATTTTTAGTTTTAAATCCCCAATCTGATAGGAAATTACCCAAATTGCTGTTAAATTTACTTCTGTCCATAAAACTGTCATATAATACTAATAATTTACCGCCGGTTTTTACATAGTTATTTAATTTTTCTATTTCAAAATCGCTGAATGTTTCAACAGGAGCAGCTATAACTATTAGAGCAGCATCTGTAGGTATATTTTCAAGTATAATATTTAATTCTCTTACTTTATAATTTTCATTTTCCAAATAAGTTTTTACATAAGATAAACCTTCTCCGCCTCTGTCCTGTATTTGTCTTTCTCCATGTCCTACAGTGAAGTATATAACATAAGATTCATTATCAAGTAATGTATATATTGCCTGAGTAAATTTTTCTTCTCCTACAAATAGAGGATCTGAAGTAACTTTTGACTGAGTAGTTAAATCTTTTCTATATACTCTTACTTGTTTGCTTTGTCCGTAAGTAAATACTATTTCTCCAACCTGAGTCATTTGATATTTACTTTTAGCTGAAGGTTTTTCTATAGGGTTAATATATTCAACAGTTATATGTTTATTAATTCTTTTATATTGTTCAAGTAATAAATCAGCCCTCCAGTCTGGTGAAGTAGGGTCTGTACTTGGAGCTCTAAGTACAACTATAGAAAGCGGACTGTCTATTCTGGATAATACATCAGTAGTTTGCTGAGATACTGTGTATGATTTATTCTGAGTCATATCAAATCTTATAGGGAAGTTTATACTTATAATATAAAGTCCTACTAATATTGCCAAAACTATAACTAAAGATAATATTCCAAAAAAAGCTTTATGCACAAAACGCATCTTTAAGAAAGATACTATATATTTTCTGTCTACTATTAATGTAATTATAGTTATAACAGCAGATACTGCAAGTACAATCCAAAAAACAGTGGTAGGTCTTTGAGTTACTGCATAAAAGAAAATCCAAGCAAAAAATAATAATACCCATGAAGCTATAGTTAAAATTCTTAAATTAAACTTTTTATTTGACATCTAATAATAATCCATTTTCTATAATTTTTAATTAATTTGAATAAGTATTATATATAATTAATGATAAATTGCAATAATTATGTTTAGTTATACTTGTTCTAAAAGATTATCGGATATTCTATAATTTTTTATATAAAAATATTTTTATATAAAATGTATAAAATAATACATAGCTTTTAAATCTAGTATAAATCTTTATTTTTATAATGTTTATTTTATATTGAAATAATTTCAAAATAAGCCTATTATTTAATTACTAATAATATAATTTTTTAATAGAGTTGTAAAATGAAAAAAAGAATTCTTTTGTTAGGAGCTACTGGCTCTATAGGTACTAATACTTGTACGGTTGTTAGAAAATTTAGTAATGATTTTGAAATAGTGGGAATGTCTGCAAATAGTAAAATAGATATTCTTAGAACTTTATGTACTGAGTTTAAGCCAAAAACTGTAAATATATCAGATAAAAGTGCTGCAAACATTTTTAAAGATTATGACTGTGCAGAAAATATAAAGATTTTTGAAGGAAGTATTGCTGATTTTGTAAAACATACAGACTTTGATATATTAGTAAATGCTTTAACTGGATATGCAGGATTTCTTCCTACAGTAGAGGCAATAAGAAAAGGAAAAACTATTGCTTTGGCAAATAAAGAGACTTTGGTAGTAGGCGGAGATATTATAAATGAACTATTAAAACAGCATAATGCCAAATTAATACCAATAGACAGTGAGCATTCTGCTATATTTCAAATATTAAATCATTTTGGTAAAGATGCATTATCAAAAGTAATAATAACAGCTTCAGGAGGTCCTTTTTTCAGAACTCCTAGAGAAGAGTTAAAAAATGTTACTGTAGAGATGGCATTAAAGCACCCAACTTGGTCAATGGGAAGTAAAATTACTATAGACAGTGCCACTATGATGAATAAGGGCTTTGAAGTAATAGAGGCACATCATTTATTTAATTTGGATTATGATAAGATAGAAACTATTATTCACCCGCAGAGTTTAATACATTCTATGGCAGAGTTTGTTGACGGGGAAATATATGCTCAAATAGGCAAAAATGATATGTGTCTTCCTATACAGCATGCACTTACCTATCCAGAAATAAGAAATACTCCATTTGAAAAGTTAAAATTATACGAACATAGCGAGATTAATTTTTATAAAATGGATTTTGATAAATTTGTTATGCTAAAACTAGCTTATGAATGCGGTAAAAAAGGCGGACTCTATCCATGCGTACTTAATGCTGCAAACGAGATATGTGTTTATTCATTTTTGGAGAGAAGAATTAGTTTTACTGATATATTTGATATTGTTTCAAAGGTATGTGAAAGAAAAATAAATATACCATTGAATATAGATAATATTATCAATATGGACAGTGAAATAAGAAAAGAAACCAGATGGATAATAGATTCTATGACTAAATAAGTAAGTAAATAACTAAAAGCATTATTTATAGTTGATAATTTTAATTTTATAATATATCATTATTAAAAAATATTTTAAGGAAATATTATGCGTTTATCGAAACTATTTATGCCTACATTAAAAGAAGCACCAAGTGATGCAATAATAGCTTCTAATAAATTAATGCTTAGAGCAGCACTTGCTAGAAAAATATCAAACGGACTTTACTCTTATCTGCCATTGGGTGTGAGAATATTAAGTAAAATATCTAATATCATACGAGAAGAAATGGACGCTATAGGTTCTAATGAATGCATAATGCCCATACTAGTTTCTAAAGAATTATTAACGCCTTCTGGAAGATGGGAAAGATTTAAAAAAGAATTATTTAGATTAAAAGACAGAAATAATGTTGATATGGCTATGGGACCTACTCATGAAGAGGCTTTTACTATAACAGCTCAGAATGAGATACAATCATACAAAGATTTGCCTTTAACCTTATATCAAATACATACAAAATTCAGAGATGAAATAAGACCAAGATTTGGGGTTATACGCTCTAAAGAGTTTACAATGAAAGATGCTTATTCATTTCATATAACCAAAGAATGTCTCGATAAAACTTACAATGATATGAGCAGAGCCTACACTAAGATTTTTAAAAGAATGGGGCTTGATACTGTAAGCGTAAAAGCAGACAGCGGTGCTATGGGAGGAGAAGGAAGCGAAGAGTTTATGGTATTAAGCGAAGTAGGTGAGGAGACTATAATTTTCTGTTCTAAATGCGACTACAGAGCAAATGTAGAAAAAGCTAATGTTAAAAAAGATGATGAAGCTAAATCTTACACTGATAAACCATTAGAAGAAGTAAATACTCCAGATATAAAAACTATAAATGACTTGGAAAAATTTTTTAATACTTCTTCAAAAAATTTTATTAAAAGTATAATTTATAAAACAGAAGAGGGTGAAGTTATACTAGTAGCTATTAGAGGAGATTTAGAAATTAATGAAACTAAACTATCTAATGCATTAGGCGGACTTGATATAGAACTTGCCGATGAGGATACTGTAAAAGAAGTTACAGGAGCTAGAGTTGGCTTTGCTTCTCCTATAGGATTAAAAAAGAAAATAAGAATATTTGCTGATAACTCTATAAAATCTGTTGCCGATGCTATAGTTGGAGGCAATAAAGATGATACTCATATAAAAAATGTTAATATACAAAGAGATTTTAATATTGATGTATGGGGCGATTTTAGAACTGCAAAAGAAGGAGATAAATGTCCTGAGTGCGGAGAGACTTTATATCAGAAAAAAGGTTTAGAGTTAGGACATATTTTTAAACTTGGTGATAAATATACTGAGGCTTTCAATTTTAAAGTATTAGATGAAAATAATAAAGAAACAACTCCTATAATGGGCTGTTATGGAATAGGTGTTAATAGGGCTTTGGCTTCTGTTATAGAACAAAATTATGATGATAAGGGTATAATATTTCCTATAAGTGTTGCTCCTTATGAGGCTATAGTTGTGGCTATTGATAAAGAGGGAGAAGAATCATTTAAAAAGGCAGAAGAGATTTACAATGCTCTTAATGCTTTAAAAGTTGAAACTATGTTCGATGACAGAAAAGAAAGACTTGGAGTTAAACTTAATGACTGCGATTTAATAGGTATTCCTATGAGAATAATGGTTGGTAAGAAATCTCTTCAGAAGGGAGTAGTTGAGTTTAAACTTAGAAGTTCATCTGAAAGCGTTGAAGTAAAAGCAGAAGATATAGTTGAATATGTAAAAGCAAAAAAAGAAGAATTATTCAATGAAATAAACTCTAAACTATAATATAAATTTATAAAAATGAATAAGAGTATAAAATTATATTTCTTATTCATTTTTTTAACTGTAAAAATTGTAAAAATCAATTTATGGAAAATATAGTATCTGTAAACAATATTGATAACAATATAATTAATTCAATTCTTTTTATATCTTCAAAAAGTGAATATATCAGTTTATCAGAAAATAATTTAAAACACTATATAGAAGATAAATATCATAATGTTATAATTATTAAAGATGATGATGAAATAAAAGGTTTTTTAATTTATTTTTTGCTTTCCCCAGAAATAGATATAATATTTATAGCAGTTTACCCAAATAATAAAGGATATGGCAGAAAATTATTATCATATCTATTTGATGATGCAAAGGCTAATAATGTAAATAACATCAAACTAGATTTGCATGAAAATAATATAACAGCTAAAAACTTCTATATAAAAAATGGATTTAAAAAAATAGCTGTAAGAAAAAAATACTATAATAATCAATTTGATGCTATTATAATGGAGAAATTAATATAAATATATTAATGGAATTTCTTAAATGCCAATATACAAAGTATTGCAAATATAATATTAGGCATCCAAGCAGCAATAAAAGGATTCATATTTCCAGCTTCGCCCATAGATCTAAATATCATAAGGATAGAATAATACATTAAAGCAACTACTATAACCATTACCAAACTTATAACTAGTACACTTTGTGTAGAAAATTTTGAAAATAAAGAAGCTAATAAAACAATAATAAACCCAGAAAAACAATATGATATTCTATAATGCAAATCAGTTTCTAATCTGGAAGTATTCATATTTACTTCCTTTTGTAATTTTATAATACGTGCTTCTTCAGTTAAACTCATAGAGTCTAAAAGCGGTCTCCCATAAAAATGTTCAGGACGTTCCAAAACATCTAAAGGATAATCATTTATTTCCTGAACATTTATTTCTTTATTATCAGAAAAAGTTGTTAATATTCCATTTTTTACATACCATTTTCTCTTATCTTTATCCCATTGTATATAAGGGCTTGATATTCTGAATTTTATTCCGCCGTCATCATTCATTTTTAATACAATAGTGTTAGTCATATATTGTTCTTGATAAAAATACGTATTTATAAAATACAAGTAATTATCTCCACCAAAAAGCTGCCAAGGTCCGCTTTTAGTTGCTTGCCCAAAACCATTTATAGTATCATTTGCTATAAAAGCTTTCTTATTTGAAGGTGCGGCCACTAATTGCCAGAAAATCACTAGAATAAGACATAATAATATAACTATGGAAAACATCGGCATTGAAAATTTAAATAAACTAATACCAGAGTTTTCTATAGCAAGCATTTCTTTATTTTTTACAAAAGTTCCAAGTACATATGTAGAAGAAAACATTAATGCTACTGGAAATATATAATATATATTATGAGGAATCCTTAATGAATGGTACATAACTATATATTTTAATAATTCAGGATGCTGAACATAATATGATAATTTACCACTCAATTCAGCTATTGTAACCAAAACAACAAACAATAGTAAAGAACCAAAGAAAAAAGACAGGAACTCTTTTAATAAATACACATTCAATTTTTTCATTAACTTACATCTATACCATATTGTTCATGAAGTTCATTTAATTCATCAGTGATAGCAACATGAAGTTCTTTAATTTTCTCAAGTAAAGCGGAAGGTTTTGATTTACTGCTTTTGCCGGAACCAAATATTTTACTTATTTTTCTTTTAGCCTGAACAAGTGTTTCAGCTTTTACTTTAGGGTCTGGTATAAATTTAGCAGCATCCATTCCAAGCAATGCTCCCATATAAAGCATTCCCTCATATCCGAAATTATTATCTATATCAGGACCGAATGACTTTAACTTTTCAAAATTTTCTTTACCGTTTTGCATACATTCTATTGCAGCTGAATAGAATTCGCTTGCTTTATACTGAAAAAATGGTATCAATCTGTCATAATTTTCATTAGGGTATACATTGGCTAAATCTTCCAAAGTCCAACTGAGCCTTAAAGAACATAATGCCTTTTTAAGAGTAGGTGCTGTATCTTTTCCATGATAATGATATCCGTCTATGGCTAGAAAATAACTAGCAGCTCCTTCTATAAGTGTTCTGTTTCTTTTAAAATCCACATCATTTCCAAAAAACTCTTTCATGTATTTTTCTCTTTGTTTTGAGGTTTCAAGAGCTTCATCTTTTTTCTTATTATCTATTAAATTAAAATCTTCCTGAAAAGATGCATATAAACAATTAGGACAAACTACAACTACATATATTAAAGGGTAAACAGTACCATATTTTTTACTTTTTTCATAAGTTCTTCTTAAATCATTTCTTAATTTTCCAGCTATGAGTCTGCCGCCGCCTGTAAGGAGCATTTCATGATAGAACTCTCCATTACATACTGGGCAAGTTCTTGGGTTTTTCTCTATAAACGATACTTTTGGTTGTTCATCACTCATAAAAAATCCTATTTTATAGTTATTTTTATAAACATTTAAAATAAAAAAATGTCAAATCAATTATCGGCTTATTTCAATTTTTCAATATCACTTATATTTAGCTTTGTAATTCTTAATTCATCAAATATATTATTGTAGTAAAGTAAATAATAATAAGGGTATTGTGCTGCTATTAACCTGACATTCCCGCTGCTTGTACCCAAAACTGATAAATCTATTATTCTTCCGTCAATAAACAAATATTTATTTCCATCTTCCTTTGTATATAAAACCATTATCTGTGCTGCATAATCTAATGCACAGTCTAACGACATTATATCTGCATCTTCTGACAATATAGTAAAATTAGTAAAAGTACCGTCATAGAATCTAGTATAGTTTATATTTCTTTTATTATCCTTTGAAAGATATACTATATGAAATCTGTTATGTTCTTCATGATTTACAGAATAAATTGAAGAATTAGTTACTATAGCTCTGCTGTCAAAAAATCTAAATGCCGTATTTGTCTTTCTTGAACCATAGAATATATTTCCAGTATCATATTCATGCATATAAAGTGCGTATCCGTCTTTTTCAGCAGCTGGATAAACACTATCAATTATTTTATTTGTATAAATAAAGTCTGAAAAGAAATTATCTCTATAGAATCTTGATACGGATAAAGTTCCTCTATTATCAACAAAAAACAATGTAGGATAATTGAAAGCTGACATAACTAATTTTAAATCAAGAATTTTTCTATTTTGCCTCAAATCCATAAAATAATTATTGAATGTACCTGAGTTATCATTGGCATATAATATTTTGTTTGATTTATTATATGAAACATGTATATGACTATTATTTGTTGCAATGCTTATTAAACTGCCCAATTCTCTATTATTATCTAGTATAGTTCTTGAAAAATTACCTTCCTTTCCAGTAACATATACAGCAGTATTAAGTAAATTATCATAATATGCAAAATGTACATTATTATAACCATCTGCAAATAATTCACTAATATACGGCTCTTCTCTTAAAGAGGCAATAGACCAAGTAGAAAGCGATTCAAATCCGCTCATTCTTATATAATGCTCTGTAATAGGAGGAGCATCTTTTTTTATTTCCCTTTGATATTGTGCACTCAAAACAGCATATAAAAAAATTAAAAGTGCTGCAATTAATATGCTACTTCTTTTTAGATTTTTTGCCATCTTCTATTTTGCTTACAGATTCAATACCTTCTTCTTTAGGTCTTATAAATCTGCATTTTATAACATTGCCTTTTTCATCAAGAAGTGCTTTTATATGAGAATAGTAAAATATACAATGTTCTATATAGGCATTATCATCTACAATAGAGCCGTAAAGATAACTAACACCTTTAATAAGTACATTAGAACCTATATTAACAGGGTGATGATCGCTTCCAGTAACATTAACACCTCTCTCTAATGTAGTATTTTTACCTATATATACATTTCCTTTTATCTGATTGCCTGAATATATTTTCACATTATCATCTAATATAAGTCTCTGATTTTCCAAACAAGATAAAAGAACATTATCCCCAATGTATGCATTTTCTCCAAGATGCACATTTCCTTCTATTTTTGCACCATGTGATATAGTAACCCCATAATTGAGTGTAACATTCTTTCCTATATAAGCACCCTTTCCTATATATATATCCAGAGGTTTTTCATCTTTATCTCTTTCAAGTATCTGTTCTACTACAGTATCATCTATAAAGAAATCCTCTCCGTCATATATCGTAATTATATTTTTTAATTTATTATATACATTTGACCTTGCAATGGATTCCATTTCTTTAAGAACTGTTTTATCATTAAATCCTAAAACAACCCTGCTGTCTTTAGGCATATAAGTAGAAATGGATAAATTATTATTAACAAACATCTCTATCAAATCTGTAAGATAAAGTTCGTTTTGAGCATTATTAGATTCTAATTTTTGTATAAGTTCTTCTAAAGGCTTCATTTTAAAGCCGTATATACCAGCCACATATTCATTAAAATTATCTAACAGTTCATCTTTTTCATAAGAAAACTTTTCATCTTTATATATTTTATAAAGTTTTTCATCATCTTTCATTGCAAGTATATCTTTATACTCTATAACACCTATAACATTGCCTTGAGAGCCTTGTCTATATTTGCTTTTTTTACCGTCATATGTTAAGCCTCTGCTTCTTAATATCCTTCCATAATAGTTGCTTCCTTTAGGACCGTCATACATAGCAGTCATAACTATCATATCAGTTTTAGACTTTAAAAACTCCTCATGAAACTCTTTCATAGTATCAGAATCTATAAGCCCCATATCAGCATATATAACATAACAGTATTTTATATTTTTTAAATCGCTTTTTTCAAGTCCTACCTTAACAGCATGACCTGTACCTCTCTGTTCTTCCTGATAAGCAAAATTAGTATTAGCTTGTTTTCCTACAGCATTAGCTACATCTAAGGCTTTTATACCTACTACTATGGTAATATTGCTTTTAGGCATACCATTTCTAACGGCAAGTCTAACTCTTTCTATACTAGGCACTCCCCATATGGTATGAAGCATTTTAGATGTTGAACTTCTTATTCTTTTACCATGTCCGGCTGCTAATATTATCACTAAAGTATCATTTTTAGAAAACTTTGATGATAGTGAAGAGAGAGCATTTTCTATTTCTACTGCATTTTTTTCCATAATAGCAACTCCTAATTTTTCTTATCATTTGATTTTTGTTTATTTGTATATATTTGTTCAAACACAGGTTTTTTAACGTTTAAAGGAAGCGGATTAGACGTTTTTTTATCATTTACTATATTTGCCTTATTATCAAGCTGTTCTTTGGCTTTCATAATATCTTCTAGGCTGTTTTTTTTATAATCACTTGGAAGAAAAGTATTTTTACTGTCTAATTCCAATTTATCTTTATTCTTATCCTGATTAAAAGTTTCATCTTCTTTAAGCCATTTTCTTAATACTTTCGCTACAGATTCGCATAACTTATCAAGTTTTTGTTTAGCCCTAACATTACCGCCTAAATTGGAATCTTCTTTAATAATAAGTTTGTAGAGCTGCATAGCCTTTATTATATTTTTCTTTTCAAAATTATAATAATCAGCAACTTTTTCTATACCGCCGAAATAGGAGGCAGTGAGATAACATCTGTAAGCACCTTCTATATCTTTTTGATTAAAAAGTTCATTACCTTTTCTTACTAAAGCACTTCTTGTAGAATCTTTTATTTCCATATTCTACATTATATACCTATAATAGAAAACTGCAAGTATTAATTTGATAAATATATTATGTTAAATTAACTTTATTTGAAATATTGCTTGTTATTAACAATAATTATCAAATAGTTTTTATTTCTCTTTTTAATTCTAGCTGCATTTCTCTTATCATACTAAGTCCTAAAGGGATAGAAAGTAAAAATGTTAGTAAATCTGAAAAAGGCTGAGCTATTTCTATACCTGTTATACCAAATATTTTTGGAAATATATACATTATAGGTATAAAAAATATACCTTGTTTGGCTACAGCCAAAATAGAAGCCCTTATTGTTTTTCTTGTTGTCTGAAGCATCATACTTGATAATGTTATAAATCCCCATAAAGGTAAACTTAATGCCTGATAATGTAATGCTCTGTATGCCACTTCAAGCAATGCCTCATCTTTATCATTAAACATATGTACAATTTGTGCTGAATTCATAAATATAAATACAGAAAGCAGAAGTAATACAAAAGTTGATATTTTAACACAAAAATAAAACGCCTTTATAACCCTCTCATATTTTTTAGCCCCATAATTGAATCCGCATACTGGCTGAAAACCTTGTCCGAAACCTATAATAGCCGAATTAGCAAACATGGCAACCCTATTAACTATAGACATAGCAGCTATTGCAGCATCACCAAATGGGGCAGAAGCTACATTTAAAAAAGCAGTTGAAAAACTTGATATACTCTGTCTGCAAAGGCTTGGAAGCCCTCCCACTATTATAGCTTTATATTTTTGAAGGCTAGGGGAGAAGTCTTTTAATTTTATAGGCAAAGTTCACCATACATTAGTACCAATCAAAAGTATACAGAACCCAGCAAACTGACTTATTATAGTACCTATAGCCGCACCTTTTACTCCCATAGAAAAATGAAATATTAAAATAGGATCTAATATTATATTTAAAACTGCCCCTGTTACCAAACCTATCATAGCAAATACGGCATTACCCTGAAGTCTTAATTGATTATTAAGAACCAAAGAGGCTGTCATATACGGAGCACCCATAAGTATATATTTCATATAGCTTATAGAATATGGAAGTATAGTTTCTGTTGAACCTAAAATAGTTGCTAATGGCTTTATAAAAATTGTACCAAATATAAATATTATAAACCCTACTATCATTGCAGACAAAAAACCAGTTACAGCCATTTTTGATGCTTCCTCCGTTTCTTTGGCTCCAAGTTTGATAGATATATAGTTTCCAGAACCATGCCCGAAGAAAAAACCTATGGCCTGTATTATTGCCATCATAGAAAAAACTATTCCAACTGCTGCTGTAGACTGTGTATTTATTTTACTTACAAAAAAAGTATCCGCCATATTATAAAAAGAAGTTGTAAGCATGCTAATAATTGTGGGAATACCCATTTTTATTACCAAACTTTCTACATTTGACTCTGTTAATTCTTTATATTTTTTATTTTGTCTTTCTGTTTCTTTTAATTCATACTCATCATTTGAATTCATACTATCACCTTAAAATCATATTAATAGTATATAACTTTTTTTCATAACTTCAATATGATTTTTTTGTTTGACTTTTTTAGTTTTTCTAGTACGATATAAGTAAACATAATTGTTAGGATAAATATATGAATAATAATGTAGAAAATTTTATAAAAAAATTAGAAAACAAAGATGAATATACTTTCACATTAGAAATATCACCACAGGCTAAATATGATTTAGGATACATAGAAGAAAAAATAAATAATTCAAATATATCAGATTATATAGATGCATTTGTTGTAACAGATTCCCCTTTTGCTAATTTAAAAATTTCTTCAATACTCGCTGCATTACAATTAAAGCAAAGATTAAATAATAAAAAGCCTTTTATAACTACTCAAACTATGAGAGATAAAAACTCAATAGCATTGCAGAATGATTTGATAGGTGCAAATTATTTTGATTTGAGAATGATACTTGCAGTTACTGGAGATGCTGTTGCAAATGGAAATCAAAAACAGGCTAAAGCTGTATTTGAAGGTAATTCTGAATTATTAATAAATATTATCAAAAATTTGAATAATGGTAAAAGTTTAGGAGAGTTTTCTTTTAAAGAACCATTAAAACATATATATCCGTTTTGTGTTATCAACAGTTATGCCAAAAATAATGACAGCCTAAAAGTAAGACTAGCCAAAAAGGCGAACTCTGGAGTTAAAGCAATATTTACTCAGCCAATATACGAAATAGAAAGATTAGAGCTTTTATTAAAATGGATAGATGAACTTCCATTAAAAGAAAAACCTGTATTAGTACCAGGCTTTTTCCCTGTTCTAACATACAAAACAGCATATTTCATATATTATAAACTTCCGGGGGCTTATATACCTGAAGATTGGCTCAATAAACTAAAAGATGCAAGCGATAAATCTCCTGAAGAAGAGAAAAAAACTGCCTATGAATTATCTGCAAATCTTTTTAACAGTATGATTAAAAAACATAAAAAAATGCATATAATGAGCATGAATAACTATGATTTTGTTGTTAGTTTATTAAAAAATATTTAAAATTAAAGACTATATATTAAATTCATAAATTAGAATATACAAGTAAAAAATATGATTGGAGTATAAATAGTAATGAATAATATAAAAGAAAAATTAAAAGAACTTATAAAAGAACAGTATTTAATAATAGACGGTGCTACTGGTACAGAACTTCAAAAAAAAGATATAAAAAAAGAATCTTGGATTATAGACGGCAACAATATTGAAGGCTGTAATGAAATATTAAATATAACAGCACCATATATAATGAAAGAAATACATATAGATTATTTAAATTCAAATGCTGATATCACAAAGACTAATAGTTTCGGGGCAATACCTTGGGTATTAAGCGAATATGATATTGCAGATAAATCTTATGAACTAGCTAAAAGTGCTGCATTAATAGCAAATGAAGCTAGAGAAGAATATTTAAAAAATCCTAATTCTAAAGGAGATTTAAATAGAGATATTTTTATTGCAGGCAGTTTAGGACCTGGTGTAAAACTTCCTAGTCTCGGACAGATTACTTTTGATGAAATGTATAATGGATACACTGAAGCTGCAAAAGGATTAATAGACGGAGGAGCAGATATTATACTTCTTGAAACTGCTCAAGATGTACTTCAGTTAAAAGCGGCTATACTGGCAGTTAATGATACAGCAAAAAAACTAAACAAAGAAATACCAATAATGGTTTCTGTAACAATAGAGAAAGAAGGTACTATGCTTTTAGGTACCGATATAGAAACGGCATATACTATACTTTCAAATTTGGATATATTTTCTATAGGTATGAACTGCGGTACAGGTCCAGACATAGCAATGCGTCATATAAAAAGACTTTCTGAAATATCATGCATGCCAATATCAATACATAGTAATGCGGGGCTCCCAGAAAACAGAGATGGAAAAGCATATTACAGTATGACTCCTGAAGAATTCGCAGATATTAACAGTGAGTTTTTTAATTTGAACGGACTTGCATTTATAGGAGGCTGCTGCGGAACAACTCCTTTGCATATAGAAGCATTAGCTAAAAAAGTAAAAGGAGTGAAACCCAAAAAACCTGCATTAGAAAAACCAAGACCTTATATAGCAAGTTTGTTTAATTCTGTAAGTATAAAACAAGAGCCTGCTCCTTTAATGATAGGGGAGAGAAGCAATGCTACTGGAAGTAAGATATTCAGAGAACTTATGATTGCAGGCGATATGGACGGTATGCTTGATGTAGGAATAAAACAGGTAAAAGCTGGAAGTCATGCTATAGATGTTAATGCTGCTTGGGCTGGACGAGATGAAGTAGAAGACATTACAAAAATTATTTCAGCTTATGTTAAGCAAATTTCTCTGCCTTTGGTTATTGATGCTATAAAACCAAATGTTATAGAAGCAGCTTTAAAAGTATATGGAGGAAAACCTATAATAAACTCCGCTAATATGGAGCAGGGAGAAGAAAAGTTTGATGCAATATGTTCTCTTGCCAAAAAATACGGAGCTTCTATTATGCTTCTTACAATAGATGAAAAATCAATGGCTTTTACATACGAAGATAAATTAAAAATGGCTCAGAGAATGTATGAGCGTGCTGTCAATGTTCACAAAATACTTCCTCACGATATAATATTTGACCCTCTTACATTCACACTTGCAAGCGGCGATGAAAAAAGTTTTTTAGCAGGAGTTCAAACTCTTAATGCTATAAAAGAGTTATCAAAAAAATATCCAGAATGTTCTATTAGTTTGGGAGTATCTAATATATCTTTCGGACTTAAAGAAGAAGCTAGAAAAATAATGAACTCTGTATTCTTATACGAAGCTATTAATCATGGTCTTACTACTGCAATTGTTAATGTGGCTCAGATACTTCCTTTATCAAAAATAGATGAAAAAGAGATCGAATTAGCAAGGGAGTTAATATACAATAAAAATAATACTAAAGAACCTCTTATAAATTATATAAATCATTTCTCTGACAAAAAAGAAAAGAAAGAATTAAGCACTGAAGAAAATATAAAAAAGCCTATAAGAGAAGCAATAAGAGACGCTATGCTTGACGGCGAATGGAAAGATATGCAGGTGTTGCTTAATGAAGTAAAAGAAAACAGTGAAGAGTTTGGCGGCGAAAAATTATTTGCTCAGGCTATAATAGATGAAATACTACTTCCTACTATGGCTGATATCGGAGTAAAATTTGGAGAAGGCACTATACAGCTTCCTTTTGTTTTGGGTTCTGCGGAAGTTATGAAAAAAAGTGTTGACTTTTTATCGGAGTTTTTAGAGAAAAAGCAGCAGGAGAAAACTGCTAAAATAATACTTGGTACTGTGGCGGGTGATGTGCATGATGTAGGTAAAAATCTAGTTGAAATCATTATAAAAAATAACGGATTTGAAACTGTTAATCTTGGTACTAAAGTATCTATAGAAAAATTTATAGAAGCGTATCATGAACATAATGCTGACTGTATAGGTATGTCTGGACTTTTGGTAAAATCTACTGAAGTTATGAAAGATAATCTTGCATACATTAGAGACAAAGGATTAAAGATACCAATTTTACTCGGAGGGGCGGCTTTAACTAAAGACTTTGTTGAAAACACTTGCAAAAAAGTTTATGGAGATACTGCTAAAATATTTTACTGTAAAGACGGTTTTGATGATATATTAGCAATAAAAGAAATAATATCTGACAGAGATAAAGAAAAATAATAATTATAAAAATTTAACCAAACGAGTTTAATTAAATTGATAATAAATTATTGATATAATATGAACAGCCATCTTATGTGTGTATAGCAATAATAAATAAAAGTTAGCCTAAGACAGTTAGTAAGTTTACCCACTAGCTTATTACAGGCTGAGGCTACCAAGTAGGCACCCTTACGGGTGACATAACAACAAATAAAAGCAAGAACGAGCCTTCAAGTAAATTCATTTATTTGAAACTATAAGGCGAGCACCCCTACAGGTGATATAACAATAAATAAAAGCGAGAACGAGCCTTCAAGCAAATTTATTTGCTTGAAATTATTCGGCGAGTTCGAGCATAACAACAAATAAAGTGAGCTGAAGCCAGCTAGTGAGTTTAATTGCTATCTCATTATTAGGCTAAGTATAACATAACAATAAATAAAAGCGAGAACGAACCTTCAAGCAAATTTATTTGCTTGAAATTATTTGGCGAGTTCGAGCATAACAATAAAGGAAGAATTATGCCAGAAATAAATCATAAAAATCATCAGCATTATATAAATAAACCTCCTTTCTATGGAAGAAAAGTTTTTGAGTTTAATAAAGATATAGAAAAAGAAGCTTTTGATATGATTAACAAAGTTAGGCTTTTTAGAGCAGGTTTCGGATATTCGGCTAAAAATCAGGACATTGAAAAATATAAAGAGATGATAAAAACTAAAGTTGAGCCTAAATACGAAGAGATGAAAAATAATATCATGGAAAATAATTTGATTGAACCTGTTATGATTTATGGATTTTATAAAACTACTACAGAAAATGATAAACTTTATATATATGATGTTGATTTTAATACTAATCAATTAAAAGATGAAAAAATAGAAATACCATTAGAGCGTATGGAAAAAGAACCTTATAATTCTATAGTAGATTTTTTTGATAAAGATGAAGACACTATAGGTTTTACACTTGTAAGTCTTGGAGAGAAGTTTGCAGGATTTTTAAAAGGACTTTATGATAATGATGATTATAAAGATTATTATTTTTATAATGCAATAGGTACACATATTATAGAAAACTATGTTGATATACTTCAAACTCATATGGAAAATTTACTTAATTTAAAAAATAATGTAAAAAGAAAACATGTAGGCTGCAGATATTCTTTCGGATATAAAGCTCTTACTAACATGTACGGCAACAGAATAATATTTGATAAATTAAAGCCCGAAGAGTTTAACGTTACCCTTACAGAAAGCTATATGATGGATCCTGAACTTAGTACTTGTGCTATAGTTTCGTTCTGTGAGGATTCATATTATTTCGCTAATTAACAACTTTTTTATGATTTTATATATTATAATTATTATATTGACTTTTAATATTTATATTCTATAATTGAAAAATAATATAAAAGACAGATATTATTTTTATAGTTTAAATATAAAATATATTAATTATGGAATCAGAGTAATATATGAATAGAATTCCCTTTTTTTCAATAATTGTACCTGTTTATAATACAGAACAGTATCTAAAAAGGTGTTTAGACAGTATTGTTAATCAAACATTTAAAGATATAGAGATAATAATAGTTAATGATCATTCTCCTAAAAACTGTGATGAAATAATTTCTCAATATAAAGATGAAAGAATTATTTATATAAAACATGAAGTAAACAAAGGACTATTACTAGCCAGAAAAATAGGAAATATAAAAGCATCAGGAAAATATATTATTTATGTGGATTCTGATGATGAAGTTAATATAAATATGTGTAATGATGTATACAAAGAATGTCAAAAAAAAAATTACGATGTTATACATTTCAATACAAAGGCAATTTTAGATGATAATATTAATATATCTAAAAAAGATAAAGAAAGATTGAGAATGAAAGCAGAATGGTATGTATCTTCAAGAAGAAGTTTAATAAATGAAAAATATTTATTATATGAAGTGATAGAAGAGAAAATACCTCATAATATGTGGGGAAAAGCTTATAAGACAAGCATAATAAAAAAAATTACTGAATATATACCAGATATAAAACTTATGAATGCTGAAGATATGCTGCAGTCATTAATGATATATTATTTTGCTGAATCTTACTGTACAATTAGTAATCAATTATATTATTATTATATAAGTATAGGAGAAAGCAATAAAAATACATCTAATTTAAGTTATAATTCTTATAATTATTTATGTGAATGTTCGTCAATAGCATGTAAAGAGTTTTTTAATTTTTTAGAAAAACAAGGTACTGAAATATTATATGGAACTTATTATTATAAAATATATTATAATCAATATAGATTCCTAAAGGAAAAAATAGTTGATAATGAAAATAAAAAAGAGTTTGAAAAAATACTTGAAACTCATTTTGATACTAATATAATAGATAAATATTTAAAATTAAAAGAGTATGAAGATATTAAATTAAATAAATATGAAAAAATTATAAATAAACTTATCCCGTATTTTTTTTCTATAATTATGTTTGAATACTATATTAATATAAAAATATTTGGAATAAAAATAAATTTAAAAAAAAATAAAAGTTTTAAAGAACCAATAGTTATATCCTTTAACTCATTATTAAAAAATATTTTTTCAATAAATACAGATAATAAAAAAGATAAATATATTAAAATATTGTTTATGAAAATTAAACTTAAATAGGACTTTATGGAAACTATATATAATAAAATATTAAAAAATTTAGAATTATCAAAAAAATACAAAAGCAGTGTATATTTTTCTATAATTATACCTGTTCATAATACTGAAAAATATCTAAAAAGATGTTTAGACAGTGTGTTAAATCAATCATTTAAAGACTTGGAAGTAATTATTGTTAATGACTGCTCTCCCGGTAATTGCGAAGAAATTATTTTATCATACAAAGACGATAGAATAAAATATATAAAAAATGAACAAAACTTAGGAAGTGCATGGAGTAGGGTTACTGGATTAAGTTATTCTAAAGGTAAATATGTACATTTTATAGATAGTGATGATATGGTTGCAGAAGAATGCTACATTAAAATAAAAAAATATTTAAATAACAAATATGAGGTTTTATGTTTTAATGGATACAATTTTTTTGATGATCATATTGATGAACCAAAATATCATGTTGTAAGTAATAGTAAATTATATGGAAAAAGAGCCGCATTTGATGATATGTTTTTTACTGATAATCCGCTTAGAACATTATGGGCTAGGGTATTTAAGAGAGATATTGCTATAGAAGGTGCTAAATATATGCCTAAAGATTATACTTGTGTTGCTGATGATTGGATATTTAATTTATTCATACTTTTTCATGCTAAAAGTTATAGAAGCATATCTGATATGTATTATTATTATTATCAGGATAATCCAAATGCTATCACCGCAATAGTTGAAAATAAAAAAGAACATAATATTAATTTTAATAAACTAAATAAAAATATAAAACAGGCATTTATATCATATAATTCTGTTGTTGAATTTTTAAAATTAAAAAAGGTTTGGAATATTTATAGAAATTCGTGGATGCTCTATATAATAAGAGATTTGAAATATAGTTTTATAGAGCCTTTTAAAAATTTTGACGGATATTTTGATTATTTATACAATGAAGACAAAGATAAATATTTAAAAGAAAGCCTAGAATATTTTAATTCAAATATATCAAATTTAAATATATTAAATTTTTTATACAATAATTTGATTGAATCATCTGGAACTTTTGAAAAAAAATTATTTAGATATACATTAATTTCTCAATTCTATAAAATTTATAAAGCTGTTACTAGAGTAAGAAATTATCCTCAGGCATTATTTAATATAAGCATTACAAAAACAAATGAATATAGACGAATGTATATAAGATTTTTATTTTTTAAATTAACAATAAGATTAAAACCAAAAAAATAATATGCTTAATATTTTTTATTATTTAACAATATTTAATCTAGTATAAAATAATAAAAGATGTTAAAATACAAATATTAATAATACATTTAATTGTTATTTTTAATTAATAAAAAGGAGAATAATTTATATGTACAAATATTTGATAGTTGGTGCAGGAATTTCAGGAGCAGTACTCGCAAATCTAATAGCTGAGAAATTAAATAAAAAAGTATTAGTAATAGATAGAAAAAATCATATAGCTGGAAACTGTTATGATTATAAAGATGAAAACAATATAACCGTGCATAAATATGGACCTCATATATTCCATACAAACAATAAAGAAGTTTGGGACTATTTATCAAAATTTACAAAATGGCATTACTTTTATTTGAAACCTAATGCTATTATAGAAGGGAATAAAGTTTCACTTCCTTTTACATTAAAAACTTTAAGAGAAGTATTTTCACCTGCTATGGCTGAGAGAATAGAAAATAAATTATTATCAGCTTATGGTTATGGAGTAAAGGTGCCAATACTGGATTTTCAAAATAGTACTGATGAAGATTTAAAATTTATTGGTAAATATGTATACGAAAATGTTTTCAAAAATTATACTATGAAGCAATGGGGATTAAAACCAGAAGAAATAGATCCTACTGTAACAGCAAGAGTACCTATATATATATCTAATGATGTAAGGTATTTTCAGGATAAATATCAGGCTATACCATTAAATGGTTATACTGAAATGATATCAAATATATTAAATCATAAAAATATAACTGTAAAATTAAATACAGATTGTAAAGAGTTAGATTTAAATAATTTTAAATCTATATATTATACTGGTGCTATAGATGAATATTTTAATTATAAATATGGGGAACTTCCATATAGAAGCCTAAGATTTGATGTACAAACTATAAATAAAGAATATTATCAAAATACTGTTGTTACTAATTATCCAAATGATTACGATTTTACACGTATTACAGAACACAAATATTTTTTAGATGAGAAAAGTGAAAAAACTACTATCTCTATTGAATATCCTGAAGCTTTTGAAATTGGTAAAAATGAAAGGTATTATCCAATTTCAAATGAAAAAAATAATTCGCTTTATAATAAATATTTAGATGAAGCTAAAAACAATCAAAATTTACATTTCTTTGGAAGACTTGGCGATTATAAATACTATAATATGGATCTTGCTGTTGAAAGAGTATTAAAATTATTTAATGATATTTGTTAATTATATATTTATACTATTATATGTAGTAATATTATTTTGTATACTAAAATATAATAATTTATATTTATAGAACTAATTGATTAAAAAATATGACCTATACTGAAATATAAAATTTCAGTATAGGTTGAGTTTTTTTGTATTTTACATTATTATAAAAACATATGTAATCTTTGCATATTAATTCATGGTCTGGTCTGGTCTGGTCTGGTCTGGTCTGGTCTGGTCTGGTCTGGTCTGGTCTGGTAAATTTTATTTCTAAAATTATTACGTAACTTTTTATTTGGTATACACCAAGCAATACTGTTGATTAGGTTATCTAATTTTTTATTAGTATTATATATTTCGTTATTTATGATATCAATTTTTTGATTTAAATCATTCGTTGAGATGTTTATAGTTTCTGTTTTAGTATTTTGTTCATTAAATTTAGATTTAGTATACTCTAATATTTTTTTATATGTTTCTACAAACATTGGGTTATAATGTTTTTTTAAATTATTTATAATATATGTATTATCTTCTTCTGATGGAATATATTTCCAAGGTAATGTTAATAGGAAAAATACATCTTCTATATATTCCATAAAATTATCATCCAATATTATTGCACCTATGTTAGGATAGTTAAATGTATCATTATAAAACATATCATCATTTGGGTAGAATTTTTTACCTTTTATAGTAGAAAATAAAGAACCGCAAGTTGTATCATATTCTGGATATGTATTGTGTAATTCTATATCATGTATTATAACTATTGCATTTTTTGACAAAAATGGTGCTATTAATAAAAAATCTAAAAATTCACCAGGGTGGACATGAGCAGCATCCAATATACATAATTCTATATCGCTACCTATTTCTTCAATAAATTTAGATACAATATTTCCTCTATATATTTTCCATTTATTCATTAAATTAGGACATTTTTCTTCAACAACAAATCCTGATAATTTAGCATTATCTCTATGCCATTGTTTTAGTATGTCAATAGAATATAGCTTACTATCATCTATATCTTTTATAGCATTTAAGATTATAGCACTGTTAACTCCGGCAGACACACCAACTTCCAATATTTTTTTAGGTTTTATTTTTCTAATAATTCCATTTATAAAATATCTTTGAATTTCAGACATTAAACTAAATTCTATATAATTAGATAGTTGACTAATAGCTTCATCAGCATATTTTCTCTCATAATTTTCAAAATTTACAAATTCCATATATTTCTCCTAATTACTTTTGATAGTTATTTTTATTCCCAAAATTCTTATAATTTCATATCTTTCATTTTTTTCAATTGAAAATATATAATTATACCATTTTTTTGAGCTATTATTTTTTTGTATATGATTTTTATAATCTTTTTTATATGGTGTATATTTTATATAGTCCCAATATCTTTCTGCTAAAGGATGACGGCATCCTTCTTGCCATGGCTTTATATCACCTGAGTAATGTATAATTACAGGTGATTGTTTAGCAAAATTCATTTCTTCATCAGAGTATAAAGAATGCTGTCCATCAAAATATGCCGTTTGCTGCAAGTTATATTTTGGAGATATGAAATATATATTATCTTTGAATGTATAATTTATAACATCCTGATCTTGCCATTTTAATTTATTTTCTTTTATTAATATACTAGTATTATCAAATAAAGTATCTATAATATTATCATTTATCCATTTTTCTATATTTATCAATAATATTCCAGCATTAGCTGTTTTATTTAAATTTAATATATTTTGTATTTCATTATGATAATAATCCCATAACTCTTCAACAGTAGCTATATAATAATTATCTATGTTAGTATTCCAAAATAAATTTAAACTATTAGTTACAATAATGTCACAATCAAAGTAAAAACATTTTTTTAATTCAGGTTTAATTTTAGGTATTATGTATCTATAATATGTAGTTTTTGTTATATATTTGCATACTTCTGTAATTGGACAATTATTAAATAAGTTGTCATCTATTTTTATAAATTCTACATTAAAATCTTTTATTTGTTTTAATTTAATAATATTTTTTTTATTATTTGAACTGATACCACCATCTAAAATATAAAAATTAAAATGATCTATTGGCAATGAATTTATTAAAATAGATGCTATAGCAACACATAAACATTTAGCATAATTATCATCTGAAGCAAAAAATATATGAATATCAGATTCAATACCACAGTATTTTTCTATAAGATAATTTACTGCATTTTTAGATATAGAACTATTTACTTCCATTTTTTTTAGTATTTTATACAAAAAAATTGAATTATTATTTTCAATAGGACATACCACAAAATCAGATATTATTTTATTTGATAATTCTTTATCAAAATAATTACTTAATAAATCCATACGTATATCATTGGCAATTTGTCGTTGCACAGTTAACAATGAAATATCTTCTGATACTCTATTATAATGTCGTCTATATTTTAATAATATCTCTGGAATATTGCTAATTTTTCCATTATTTTCTATTATTGTTTTCCACATAATATAATCTTCAGAATATTCATGTTTTTTGGAATATGTAATATTATATTTCTCTAAAAAATCTTTTCTAATCATTACAGATGGGTGACATATTGGATTAAAGAAAGTCATTAAAATTTTTAAAACTTCATTATCTGATTCTATTATCCAAGATTTATATCTATTATTTTCGTTATCAAATATTTCTATAAATGTACCTAATACAGCAATATCTTCATTATTTTCCAAAAAATCTACTTGCTTTTTTAATCTTTCAGGTAAAGATATATCATCATCATCCATTCTGGCTATATATTTACCTTTGGCAATTTTTAAAGCTTTATTTAAAGAGTATACATAGCAATAATTTTTATCATTTCTAAATGGTAAAATTCTTTTATCTTTTTCCGCATATTCTTTTACAACTTCAAATGTTTTATCAGTTGAACAATCATCTATTATAATAAATTCAAAATTTGTATATGTTTGATTAAGTATTGATTCTATAGATTCCACTACATATTTTTCTCTATTATAGCATGGCATTATAACCGATACTAAAGGGGATTTATCATTCATTACTATTTCCTTTTTTTAATTATTTTAAACCCTAATAATGTTATTCTTGTATATCTGTAATTTTTATATATTGAAAATATTCTATCTGTAAATTTTTCATAATTATTTTGATTAAGCTCTTTTTTCTTAATTTTTATATTAATACCTAAAAAAGTTATTATAAAAGTATCATCTTTATTTACAAATGATAATATAAAATCTCCTATACTAAACCTACTTTCCATTATATTTTGTATATTTTGAACATTAGTATTTTTATAAATTATTTCTTCATAAAAAGGAGTTTTTCTTGCATATTCCCACCAAATATATGATTTAGGGTAACTTGGATGAGTCCAAGGTTTAATTTCACCACAATAGTGTAATATTTTATAGTTGTTATATGTTTTTAAATATTCTAAATAATAATCAACAGGCCATAACATTGTCATATTATTAAATACAAAAGGTATTGACCACATAACATTCCAGGATATATCTATATACATTATGTTTTTTTGAAATATTAGATTAAGTAAGT
This sequence comes from uncultured Brachyspira sp., assembly GCF_949287625.1. Taxonomy (GTDB): domain Bacteria; phylum Spirochaetota; class Brachyspiria; order Brachyspirales; family Brachyspiraceae; genus Brachyspira. Next base: position 25,541 of record NZ_CASEGO010000023.1, read on the forward strand.
CTTGGTCATGGTTTTTAGGTTCTGCAACTTTATTTAAAGCTTCTTTGAACAAAGATTCCAAGTCCATATCTATACATTTTTTTATATCAAACAATAAAACACCTGCTTGAAAATAGTATCTTGGTTCTTTTAATGGTAAAATATCTCTAAAATATGATCGCCAATATCCATCAGGCATATCTCTGCGCTCTTCATAAAATACTCTCCTGAACATTTCTGTATCTCTACATGCCCCCAAAGCATAATTTTTTAAATCTGTATTGTATAAATTGTATATGTCTTCATGTATTGTTATATCAGTATCTAAGTATAATATTTTACTAAAATTTTTAAATATAGTAGGTATAAAAAATCTAAAATATGTAGCAATATTTAAATGTCTATCAACAAATAATAAATTTTTTAATTTAATATCTAAGTATGCATTAATATCTATGAATCTTATATAACAATTTTCAGATGCAAAATTATATATTTTATTTTTTATATCTGATTTTATATTATCTTCTAAGATATAAATTTCATAAAAAGAATTTTTATTAGAACTATCAATTAAAGACTTTATAGTAACAGCCATATAAGGGGCATAATTATTATCACAGCAGAAACATACTTTGGTACTATCTTTAAATTTCGGTTTTATATTAATTTTCGGAGATAAATTATTTGCTGTAACTCCTTGTAATTCAACTATTTTATAATTTGTAACCCTTTTTAAATGAAATATATATATACCATATAGCCATTCAGAATAATAAGTCCTGATTTCACTCATAGAATAATATGATTTATCTATTTCTTTTTCTGCCTCAAATAATATGTTAAAAATCCAATTACAATAATCAAAAAATATTTCTTTTTTTAGTACAAATGTATTATAATAATGACCGTATTGCGAATTATTATAATTGTTAATATCTTCAATATATTCAGGATATTTATTCTTTAGAATATTTAATACTATATCATAATCTTTGATTTTTAAATACTCATTTGAACTTTTATAATGATCATAATTATTTTTTGAATTTAATACAGCTACATTCCATTTTTTTATAGTTAAAATATCATAATTTTTTACGGTATCTTCTATTTTGTTAGCATTTAGGTAATAATTTTCAATATAGTTGTTATCTACAGTGTCATTATTAATCATACACCATTGGTCTTCTTCATAATTTTTCTCTATATTAAAATTAAGATGTCTTCTATAGTGCATAAAACCAATATAATCAGGATTACCTAATTTATCATAATTTTTCCAAGCCCAATATACAGAAGTAATTTCATTAAATATTCTATTCTGATCTGATATATTATCTCCTGTATCATCACCTATCATATTATCTAACATCCACTTATAATCTTCTTCTGACATACTGCCATCTTTTGAAGCCTCAGTTGCTAGAGCTCTTCCAACATGTATTGGAGTTAATACATCATCCTTTAATAAGATCGACGGCTTATGATAAGATATTAGTATTTTAACTTTAGAATCATTCATTTATTATTCCTTAATATTAGTTAAATACAAAAAAAGATTAATCTTATCTCTTAAATAGATAAGATTAATCTTTTTTTGTATTTGTAAAAGTACTTGATATAATTATATATATAGAATATAATTAAAAAATATGCATAATACCTAATTATGTCTTGTCTTGTCTTGTCTT
>NZ_CASEGO010000024.1 GCF_949287625.1 uncultured Brachyspira sp.
TGTGCCAACAAAAGAACTGGGGTGTGGGGCAAAGCCCCACAAATATCAAAATTTAAAAAATTTATTTTTTGACAAACTATATTTGTTTAGGTATATACTAAAAATTCTTAAGTTTGTCAATTTTTTTATTCAACTTTTTCCCGCCGCACACCATACTTAACAGTACTTCCTTCGGTCTCAGGCGGACAGCGTCAAAGAACATTATATCCTCGACAAGCTCGGATACGCTTCGCGAAAGTGCAAGTGTAAAAATAATACTAAATAGTACTAATTATGTTTTATATGTAGAATATATTATTAAATTTAGCCTTAAATATATCCTTTCGCTACCAAAGGCACGCAGAGTGGGCACGACTGTGTACTTCGTAGGGCTAGTCCCCACAAATACTAAATTTAAAAATTTATTTCTTGACAAATTATAGTCTTTTAGGTATATAAAGACATTTTATGGTATTTATTTTCAGGCATATGTATTTATTAAAAAATTATTAAAATAGTTTTAAGTGTGTTGAGTTAATATAAAAATACATAATGTATATTTTTTAATAATATCCTTTATAGCAGCATTTAGCATTCTCATATCCATGTCTTAAAATCATATCAAAGTTCTCTTCATTAGGACTTGATAATGTTGTTTTATAATTTTTTACTTTTTGACAATTTTCTTCTGTATCATAACTTTTTATAATTTCTTCTTTTTTGTTTTTATCAAGCGTTGACATACTCAATATTTTTGAAGCATGATTTCCTATTTTTACATATATTCCGTTTTTATTTCTTGATATAAAATCGAAATAACTTCTAGTTCTTAAAGCATCTACCTGACTCATAGAAATATCTAAAAGTCTTTTTGTATTAATTTTTCCTACAGCATACCTATCATTAAAACTTGAAGCATTGGCAACAACAGCAAAATTAATATTATCTTTAAACTCACCTCCATTGTTCATTTTATATATAGCTTCAAGTCCTAAATTATCATAAACTCCGCCGTCCCATAAATGTATATATCTTGGGATATTTTTGATATCTTTGCCTTCATTATCTATCCATTTTTTATTTTCTGTACTAAATTTCTGCATTCCTACTAATATTGGGAAAGCAGCAGAAAAAGCGGCAGCCATTGATATATCATAGTCTAAATCTTCAGTATATCCCAATTCATAGTCTCCTATATGTTTTTGTGAGAAAGAAAATCTTTTTCCTGTTTCTACAGTTGTTGTATTTATAGACCATCTTGGAATTTTTAACAAGTCGGAAATTTTGCCGTTCATATTCCAATATTTTTTCATATTATCTGAAATTATTTCTGGTCTTTGAAATATCTTTGATGGATGAAAAATCAAAGAAAAAATAGATGTTTTTTCTATATCTTTTTTCATAACAGCATTTTTTATTTTTTGTAATACTTCATTATATTCTTTGCTTTTTGGGAATTTATTATTATTAAAAGAATATACCAAAGCTATTGATATGCTGGCACCTGATACAGTTGATATATGTTCTATATTTTCTAATGCATTTTCTTCTGAAAGCCATTTTAATACACCCAAATGAAATATAGCAGCTCTTATTCCGCCTCCTGATAAGGCTAAACCTATTTTTTTATCATTTAAAGCCATAAAATTACTCCTGAAATTATTATATTTTCGATTTTATATTTTTTACCCTTTCTTCATCAGTATATTTTACACTAAACTCTGAAGCTCTTAAAGCTGTACCCATAAATACATTTTCATTTCTGTATTCCATTAAACTATTAACTGTTTTGTTTGCTGTCATATGATATTCATTAGCTTTTATAGTGTCTTTTATATATTCGATATTTCTTTCATTTATTCCGCTTCCGGGCATTATTATTATTTTATCATTATATTTTGAAACTAATTCTTTTAATTTTATTATGCCGTTCATAACATTAGCCTCTCCTCCAGAAGTAAGTATTCTCTCAAAACCAAGAGATATTATATCTTCACAGGCTTTATTTAAATCACAGCTTACATCTACTGCCCTATGAAAAGTAGCTTTACTGCTTCCCCATAAATCTAATAGTTCATTGCATCTTTCTTTATCAACTTTTCCTTCTTTTGTAAGTATACCGAATACTATGCCGTCAATTTTTAATTCTTTCATAAGTTTTATTTCTCTTTTCATTATTTCAAACTCTGTATCATCATAGCAGAAATCTCCGCCCCTAGGACGCACCATTGCATATATTGGTATATTCACTTTTTCTCTTGCTAATTCTAAAACACCATAACTAGGAGTTGTGCCTCCCTCAAACATATTTCCGCAAAGTTCAAGTCTGTCAGCTCCGCCTTTTCCAGCATTTATACAGGACTCTGCAGAATCAACGCATATTTCTATTTTTATATTTTTATACATGTCTATACCTCTTTTCTGACTATTAAAATTATAATAGAAATTTGCTAATTGTCAAAATAATGTCCCCCATATTTATTTAATAATAAGTACTAGGTTTATGAGAAAAATATTTGTAATGCTGCTTTTGCTGACACTGCCAATATAACAAAGCATTTATTTTTTACTCTTGAAGGCACTATTAACAAATATCCTATTACAATAAATATACATATTCAAAATCCTGATAATATTACTAGAAATAATATGTTTAACTACTAACTTATTTTATAATAAAATATACGATAGTCTTAAACTTTACTTTTATAGTTATTTTTTGTATAATAATATTATGAAAGAGTTAGATAGATTAAAACATATATTAAATGAGCCTGTTACAGTTAATAATTTAAATAGAATTAATGATTATTTTATACGCTATTTATTTTCGCATGCGGGAAATGAACATATAGCTTTAAACTTTATTAATGCAGTATTTAAAGATTTAAACTTTGAAACTTTCAAGAAAATAGAAATATTAAATCCTTTTAATATTGCAGAAAACTATGACGAGAAAGAATCAATAGTTGATATAAAAGCAACAACAGAAACAGGAATAATTGTTTTAATAGAAATACAGTCAAGAGGAAATGAAGATTTTATAAAAAGAGCTTTATACTATTGGGCTTATAATTATAGTTCTAGTTTAAATAGAGGTTCTTTTTATGATGAATTAAGACCAACTGTAAGCATAAATATCACCAATTTTATATTAACTGATGAAGATAAAGTGCATAGCTGCTATGTATTAAAAGAATTAAATAATAATAAGATTCTAACTGATCATTGTCAATTACATTTCCTAGAGCTTCCAAAATTTAATTCAAAAAATATTGATGAAATAGAAGACTTTCATAAAGAGTTTATTTCTTGGGTAAAATTTTTTAAGGGGGAAAACATGTCTATTCTAATGAAAGAAAATACAATATTTGAAGAAGTAGAAAAAAAATGCCGAACTTTTGTTAATGATAGTCCAGTAATGGATAAATATAAAAAACGCGAAGTAGATACTTATTTTTTTAATAAGAGTATAGAATTAGATATGAAGAAAGCTAAAGAAGAAGGTATAAAAGAAGGTATAGAGAAAGGTATAGAGAAAGGTATAGAGAAAGGTATAGAGAAAGGTATAGAACAAGGTATAGAACAAGGTATAGAACAAGGTAAAAAAGAACAGCAAAGATCTATAGCTAAAAGTTTCAAAAATGCAGGCATAGACATAAAAATTATAAGTGAAAATACAGGATTAAGTATAGAAGAAATAAAAAACTTGTGAACGTATAGTAAATTTATTTACTAGACACAATTAGCGGGCAAGTTTTTTATTTCTAAATAATAATAAAAAATCTGCGGGTGTCTGATATTTATAATAGTAGTTTTTTATAATTAAATAATTTTTTCTAAATCAATAACTTTTAAATAAAGAAGGGCTTTTATATAAAAAACAATATATAAAAGATCTTAATTTTTTTTATTACTTTTTAAGAAGTTCGCCTACTATATCATCAAGCTCTTCAGGCTTTACTCTAGGATCATAGCGTCCTACTATATTTCCTTGTCTGTCTATCAAGAACTTACCGAAGTTCCATCTTATTTTTTCAACGCCTTCTTCTGTTGGTTTTTCTGCTTTCAAATAAACAAATAAAGGATCAGCATTTTTACTATTAACTTTTACTTTATCAAATAGTTTGAAAGTAATACCGAACTTTTCTTTTCTAAACTCGGCAATCTCTTCTATAGGTTCTTTTGCCTGACCTCCGAATTGATTGCAAGGGAAGTCTAATATTTCAAAACCTTCTTTTTTGTATTTTTTATATAAATCTTGCAATGCAGGGTATTGTTTTGTAAATCCGCATTTTGTTGCAGTATTGACTATTAATAAAACTTTGCCTTCATATTTTTTTAATTTAACGTCTTTTCCTTCAGCATCTTTTACTGTGTAATCATATATACTCATAATTCCTCCGTATTTTATAAGTATTAATTTATATTATAAAATTATAAATTAGTTTTCCTATATATGTAAATAAAAAGGCATACCCTATATAAGAATATGCCTTGAAATTACTCTAGTTTATAAATTATAAAAGAGCTTTAGCAGCATTTAAAGCAGCATCATAATCTGGTTCATTAGTGATTTCTGGAACATATTGTACATATTTAACAACATTGTCTTTGTCAAGTACAAATACAGCACGAGTTAAAAGCTGTAATTCTTTTAATAAAGTACCGAATTTTCTTCCGAAATCTTTTTGATTGTAGTCAGAAGCTACGATATGAGAAGAAACATTAGCAGCACCGCACCATCTAGCTTGAGCAAATGGTAAGTCAACAGAAATTGTTACAACTGTTACTCCTTTAAGATTAGCAGCTTCTTTGTTGAATCTTCTAGTTTGTACATCGCATACTGGGGTATCTAAAGATGGTACAGATGAAATGATTTTTACTGTATCACCAGCATCTTTTAAAGACCATGGGCTTAAATCTGTTTTTACTACTGTAAAGTCTAATGCTTTTGCTCCAACTGATAATTGAGCACCTTCTAAAGTTTGTGTAGCACCTTGAAATGTAACTGTCATTTTTTACTCCTTCTATTATTAATTTATCTTTGATAATAAAAATCAAATATAATCTTTTATTATTTAAGAAAATATATAATTATTAAAAAAAAGTCAATAATAAAAATGAATAATTTTATTTTTTAGGTATTTCTAAGAGTTTTAGCCTAATTAAAAACTCTTTATTATATTTTATATTAATTTTTATATCTTTTTTTGTGATAGGGTGAACAAAATTAATCTCTTTTGCTATCAATGCAAAGCCTTTCATTTTATAAATATCAGCATTTTTTGAGTATATTTTATCGCCTATTATTGGGTGTCCTATATAAGAAAGATGTACGCGTATCTGATGAGTTCTGCCTGTTACTGGTTTAAGTTCAAGTAAAGTATGTTCATTAAGTTTTTTTAATACTTTATAATAAGTTACAGCACTCTCTCCGCCTTCTTTTATTGAGAGCGGTATTCTTTTATTAGGATTTTTTTTGTCAATTCCTATGGATATATCTATAACTCCGCTATTATTTTTTAAATATCCTTCTGCTATAGCATGATAAACTTTATTAATAGTTTTGTTTTTAAAAGATTCTTCAAAGTATTTTTTTGTATTTTCGTCTCTTGCAAGTATTACTATCCCAGAAGTAAATTTATCTATTCTATGAACTAAATACAGATTATTAATATGATCATGTTCTTCTTTTATTTTTTTTATTAAATTATCGTCAACTTCTATTCCAGCCTCTTTATTGACAGCAATAAAATAATCATCTTCATAAATAATATTCATATTTGTTTCGCTTATAGTTTGTTTATTATAATTTATTTATTATTAATGATATTCTAGTAAAGAAGTAATTAACATTTCTCAAACTCTCCATAAGAAGAAATATTAATTTTTCTTTTTTTTCTCTTTCGCCTCTTTCGCACATTATAATAGTAGTAGATAATATAGTTTTTAATATGCTTGCTTTATTTTGGTATTCTTTTATCGTATTTATAGTTTTGTCATATATACTGTCTATATTTTCTAAATTTATATTATTGTATGTATCTGTGAGAATATTTCTAAACTCTTCTAATGTATTTTTTAATTTTTCATATGCTTTTTTTATATTTTCATTACTATCTTTTTTATATATATTATTAGCTATATTCAATGCTTTTTGTCTTAAATTATTTTCAGAGAAATCATTTATATTACCTTCTTCTATAGATTCTATTTTTACCGCTTCTTTGGTAATTCTTTTTATTTTCATTTTTTTATATTTATTTTTAAACTCATTAAAATATTCTATTTGGCTTTCAAATACAAATTCAGTAGGAGGATAATTATCTATATTGGTATTATTTTTTATTGTATTAAAATAGTATGATTCATAAGTTTTTAATTTATTTGTTTTACTTACCATATATTCATAAGATAAGGCATGTTTAATATGTCTTTCATAAAAAGGATAGCTGTTGTCAAAACCTATTAAAAGCACTTCATCTAAACCTATATAGTATGCAAAATCTATCATAGCAGTAGCTACAGTATTTGAAGCCTTAAGAGATGATAATTTAGTAAAGTTTTGTATGTATTCTATAAGTCCTAAATTTTCTATAGAAGTAAATCTTATAAAATTAGTATTATTATATGTATTTTTAGCTATAATTTTATTGCAGGACATATCCATAACTAAATATGGAAAAGATGACTTTTCATAAACAAAATCAAGAGAATTAAAAAAACCTCCGTCAACAGTAATAACAAAATCTGGTATTATACTATGTTTACATAATACACTATAGCTTGTATCAACACATATTATAAATAGATTTTCTCTATTATCTTTTATATATTGTATGCTATGTTTTAATGTGGGACCAGGGCATATTAATAATGCTTTTAACCCTTTAAATAAATCTTTAAATATTGAAATGTCTGCTGAATCTTTTATATATTCGCTATTGAATATAATATTTTTTGTCCATATATTTTCAAAATACATGTTGGTAAATATATTAGATACTTCTTTTTCCATCATATTAAGTATTTGAGTATATAGGGTATTAGCATTATCTTTTTCTTCTTTTGTTAGAGAAGGCAGAATTACGAGATTAACACCATTTATATTTTTATAGTCTATAAGCTCATTAATATAATTTATAGAATCATCTTTATGAATAAAAAATATATTTTCATTTTCAGGGCTGTATATATTGTAGTATGAATATTTAAATAATACGGTATCTTCAACTACTGCAATAATTTTTAAAGTTTTGATAGTATTTTTATTGAAATAGTTATCAATATTTTCCATTAAGTATTTTAATATATATCCCAATCCGTAACCATACATTATTAGAAGATTTTTATTTTTATTTATATTTTCCAAAGCTCTTTTGCATTCATTATTAATATTATATTTACTATGTACGGCTCTTAAATTTTTTGATGCTGTTATAATTCCGTCTTTATTTTTCTCTATCTTGTATGAAGAGTCTGGTTCGCTTGATTGTTCCTGTATTAAAGTATGTAATTTTAAAGATATATTCATTATATCTATGATAACAAAAAAAATATAAAAATCAAATACATAATAATTTTTTTCTTTTTTTACAAAAAATTATTGACATTATTCATAATTTTTATAAATTTACTATGATTAAATGTTTAGGGGTATATGATTATGAGCAGTTCGCCATTAGGGATTAATACTAAAACAGGCAAGTCCTATAAAGTTATGGTTATAGATGATTCCAGCACAATACGCATAGCAGAGAAGAAAATTTTATTATCAGAACAGTTTGAAGTAACAATGGAATCAGATGGAGCAATGGATGCATTAAATAAATTGAGAGACGCAGCAGAAAAACCAGATATAATAATGATAGATTTTGAAATGCCGCAGATGAATGGAATAGATTTACTTAAAAGAATAAGGGCTTTAAATATAGATTCCAAAATAATTGTAGTAACATCTTATTCAAATAAAGGTGTATTGATGGAGTTTTTAAAACTCAAAGTAGAGGGATATGTAGTAAAGCCTATACAGCGTCAGACAGTTATCGAGCATTTAGCTAAAGTACTAGGAAGAGAAGATTATATAAAATAATTTCTTTTTATAATACATTTTGAACTAATTTTTCTATAATTTAATAATTTTCTTCTATTATTATGGTTTGATTTTTATGTATTAAAATGGTATAATATACGATATTTTTTTAAGGATAGTAATATATGGCAGTAAAAAAAAATAAAACTGATAATTCTGAAGAAAGACAATATTCCACACTGACAAAAGATATATTAAAAAGAGTAGATCATATTTCAATAGAAAATGAGCTAAGGGAATCTTATTTAACTTATGCCATGAGTGTTATAGTGTCCAGAGCATTGCCTGATGTAAGAGACGGATTAAAACCTGTACATAGAAGAATACTATATGCTATGTATGACGCTAATCTTACACATGACAAACCATATAAGAAGTCGGCAGCCACAGTCGGAGAAGTTTTGGCACGCTATCACCCGCATGGAGATGCTGCAGTTTACGGCACTATGGTAAGAATGGCACAGGATTTTTCTATGCGTTATTTACTTGTAGACGGACAGGGTAACTTCGGTTCTATAGATGATGACCCGCCTGCTGCTATGCGTTATACTGAAGCGAGAATGACGCGTTTTGCAGAAGAAATGCTCAATGATATAGAAAAAGAAACTGTTAAATTTGTTCCGAACTTTGATGATTCCAGAACCGAGCCTTCTGTACTTCCAGCTACAGTTCCTCAGCTCCTTGTAAACGGAAGTATGGGTATTGCTATTGGTATGGCTACCAATATGCCTACTCATAATTTAAGAGAAGTAGTTAATGCTGTTGTTTATTATATAGATCATCAGGACGCTGAAATTAAAGATCTCATGCGTTATATACAAGGTCCTGATTTCCCAACTGCTGGTATTATATATGGTAAAGAGGGTATTAAAGAGGCTTATACTACTGGTAAGGGAAGAATTAAATTAAGAGCAAGACTTGAAATAGAAGAGACTAAAAAAGACAGAGAGGCTATAGTAGTTAAAGAGCTTCCTTACGGAGTTGTAAAAACTACTCTTCATGAAAAAATAGCTGAGTTAGTAAAACAAGGTAAAATTGAAGGTGTTGCAGATATTAGAGATGAATCAAGCAACAGAGCTGGTATTCGTCTTATAATAGAGCTTAAAAAAGGCGTTGCTACTCAGATAGTATTAAATCAGTTATTTAAGCATACTGATTTGGAAACTACTTTCGGTATAATTAATCTTGCTTTAGTTAATGGCGAGCCTAAAGTTCTAAACTTAAAAGAACTTATAAAATATTTTGTTGATCATAGAGTTGAAGTTATTACTAAAAGAACAGAATATGATTTAAATCAGGCTAGGGCTAAAGCTCATATATTAGAAGGTTTGCTCATAGCACAGGCTAATATTGAAGAGGTTATAAGAATAATAAGAGAAAGTGAAAATACCGATGCTGCAAGAACAACTCTTATGAACAGATTCAAACTTTCAGAAAAACAGGCTCAGGCTATACTTGACATGCCTCTTAAAAGATTAACTGCTTTAGAAAAATTAAAAATAGAGCAGGAATTGCAGCAGTTAAGAGAGTTTATAGCTTACTGTGAGGACTTACTTGCACACCCAGAAAAAATACTTGCAGTTATTAAAGATGAGCTTAAAAAAATAGCAGAAAAATACGGCGATGACAGAAGAAGCGAAATAATAGGAAAAACTAATGATACAGAGATAGATGAAGAAGATTTGATACATGATGAGGATGTTGCAGTATCTATCACTACTCAGGGCTTTATAAAAAGAGTACCTGCTTCAAGCTATCGTACTCAGGGCAGAGGCGGCGTAGGTGTTCAGGGCGGTAAATCACAGGGTGAGCATTATATAGAGCATTTATTTGTTGCTTCTACTAAAGATTATTTATTTATATTTACAGACAGAGGCAAGGCTTTCTGGATGAAAGTTCATGAAATACCTGCTTTAACTAAAATTTCTCAGGGAAAAAGCATTAAATTTATTCTTAATTTGGCACCAGAAGAGAAAATAACAAGTTACTTTACAGTATCCGAGTTTGACCCTAAACAGTCTATTATTATGGTTACAAAAATGGGTACTATAAAGAAAATGGAATTAAAACATCTTGAAAATGCTAAAAAAAGAGGAATACTAGCTTTAACATTAGAAAATAATGATGAGCTTGTGGCTGTTTCTGCTGTTCAGAGTGGAGATGACTTTATTATGACTACAGCTACTGGTCTTGCTTTGAGAATAACTGAAGAGAAAATCAGAAAGATGGGAAGAGCAGCTGCTGGTGTTAAAGGTATTTCTTTAGATGATGATGACATTTGTGTATCTGGAAATGCTATACATAAAGGCGAATCATTAATAGTTATTACAGAAAATGGTATAGGTAAAAGACTTTCTTCTAAACAGTTTAATGTTAAAGGAAGAGGCGGTAAGGGACAGATTTATATTAAACCAGATAATAAAACTGGTAAGGTTGTAAGCGTAAAAACAGTAGGCGATAAAGATGAGATAATGGTTGTTACTACTGATGATATGACTATAAAAATAAAGGCTGATTCTATACCAGAGCTTGGAAGAAATGCTAAGGGTGTAAAAATCGTTAATATTTCTGACGGAGCTAAGGTTAGCGATTTGGCTGTTGTATCTTGTGATAATGAGGAGAAAAAGTAAGTAAGGTAAAGCCTGTATTCATATAAGAATGCAGGCTTTTTTATTAAAAAAATTAATTATTTTTTATAAAGTTTTGTTATATTAAAAATATAAAAGACATATTGTTTAGAAATATTTGAAATAAGAGTTGTTTTATTTTTTAATCTTCAATTTTATTATTATATTTTTTCTGTATATTAGCAGAAAAATTACTTATTAAAAACATAAAAATATAGATAATGTAATATAATATTAGAGGTTGTATTATGGATAGAAAATTAGAATTACCTTATAAGGCGGAAATATTTATAAAGAGTAAATTTCTTAAAGCAGAAATAGTAGAATTAGAAAAAACTGATAATATTTTTAAAGTAGAACTGGATAATGAAATCTTTATTACATTTGATGAAAATGGTAATTGGCTTTCTATAAACAGTGAAAAAAGACTTCCAGAGCATATTATTCCAGAAGTTGTAAAAGAAAAAATTGATAAATTAAAAAGATTAGAAATAGAGTATAAAAATGAAAATTTAGATATTAATGAAATAAGAAGAATCATTAATTCATATAGGGTAATACTAGATCATTATTTAGAGATGCATATATACAGCAGATAATCTTATTTTAAGCATCTTACAATTTTACCATTAGACATTTCATAAACATTATTTGCATAAGCCGCAATATTATGGGCATGAGTAACCATAATGATACTTGTTCCCTGTTTGTTTATTGTTGTAAGTATTTCCATTAATGTTTTTGTAGTAGCAGGATCCAAGTCGCTTGTAGGCTCATCGGCTATTAGACATTTACACCCGTAAGCTAATGCTCTTAATATAGCAACCTTTTTCATTTCGCCGCCTGATAAATTAGTAGCTTTAGAGTTCATCTTATCTTTGAGAGAAAATAGTTCTATATTTTCTTTTGTCTGCTTAATTTTCTCTTCAGTAATTTTATGTTTAAAAGCTAAAGGCATTAATATATTATCTATAACACTTATAGTTGGTATAATAACAGGATATTGAAATATATATGAAAAATATTCTCTTCTAAAGCTGGCAAGCACATCTTCAGAAGCACCGTTTAATTTGAAAGAGTCATAATATATAGTTCCGCTTGTAGGTTTGAGTATAGCACCTATAATGCTTAGTAATGTACTTTTGCCGCTTCCAGTATGTCCTACAAAGCTGATAAAATCTCCCTGATTGATATCTAAACTAATATCTTCGCATGCATTAAATTGCGTAACCCCCAAAGGAAAAACTTTTGATATACTGATTATTTTTATGTTCATAGTGTTCCTCTTAAATCCTCATAAGGATCTTTATGCAAAAGTATTGAATTTGATATAAATGCTCCTATCATAAAGGCTATTATTAAAACAGCATTGGCTAAAAGCATCATATATGCTCCGTTAATAACATCAGCAAATTCTATTAAAGTTAATATATAAGAACTGTATCTTAAATATAAAATTCCTACTTCTATTATACATATTCCAAATGAAATAATAGGATATAAAAAACTTATAAGCATTGCTAATTTTTTTATGGCTAATTTAGTAGCTCCGAATATACGCAAAGTAGAAAACATTCTGCTGTTTTTTGAGAATATATAAGAACTTGTTATTGCCGAATAAAGCACTCCTACAATAAATATTCCTATAAATAATGAGTATATAGAAAACTCTCTAAAAAAAGGTATATTCTCATTTAATAAAATCTCATATTTCCATACCAAACTAAATATTGAAGTTATAGTCATAATTTGTGATAATGAAATAAATATCACTATAGAAAAAACCATACTTCCTTTAATAAGTTTGGAAGCGTATCCAATAGTAGAATTATACACGGCAAACCTTCTATTTATAATAATATTATTTAAACTATTTACAAATACCTTTGTAAAATATTATACACTATGCTATATATAGTATCGATATTATTATATATTACTTAAATAATAATTTTTTATTATTTATATCAATATTTTTTAAGTATGCATATTGTTCTTTTTAGAATAAGTGCTATTGAGTTTTGTGAATAAATACATTTTTGCAGTTGTTTTTAAAGTACTTATATAATATTTTATATGTTATAAATTACATTTTTAATACGGATGCATTCTTTTACTTAGTATGATTTTTTTGGGCAAAAGACTGAAAACCAGACTGACATTACATAATAACTTTTAATGCTATTTATTTCAAAGATATGCAAATATTTTTTATTAAAAAATTAATTTTTGACAAATTGTAGTTGTTTAGGTATATTAATATTATAATTGTATCAAGTTTTTTAAGGAACTGCAAAAATGCATAAACAAAAAATTATAAAAGCTGATAAGAAAGCTAAAAAAATATTATTCAATTATTTTTGGAAAGACGGCTGGATTGATGATAGAAAACAAAAAATAAATGATAATGATTTTTTATACGCTAAAGAAAAAGGGCTGATGTTTGATTTTTCTGATGAAATTATTAAACATGATGACATTATAAAAAATATACCAGATATTGTAAAAGAAATAGATTTTAATAATACGGTTAAAGCATTTTTATGCAGTTTATCAACTAGAGCATTACATTTAAGAAGTTTTATATCAAGCTATTATTTAGCTGAAAAAATAATTGAACATCATTTTATAGCTGAAAACGCATACTGTGATGAATGCTTTAAATATTATATTTTGGGTGATGACTTTTATTTGAAATATAGAAATGTGTATAACTTTGAAAAGTTTAAATGGGGCGGGGTAAGACTTTCAAATTTATCATATATCTACTTTGATTTATTAGAGTTTAGTAAAATTAACTTTGATGAATGCTATTTAAATCCTTCAAAAGAGGATATAGAAATTTTTAATAATATATTAAAGCAAATTGATTCATATAATAATAAAAATGATTCTGTAAATAAAATGGAAAAAACATTAAAAGATATATTTCCTTCATCAAAATATCAAAGAATAATACTTCTTGAAATATTATCATATTTAGATATTTTAGAGGCTAAAGAAGAGAGAGAATACAGAAATACAGAATTATCAGAGAAATTGATGCATTGGAGAGGAGGGGATTCCTATAATAAAAAGAATGCTTTGAAGATTTTTAAAGAATATATTTTTATTTAGATTTATAAAATTAATGTTTAAATAAAAAATAGCTGTCTTCAATTTTATATTATCATTTTTATATATTGAAAACAGCTATTTTTCGTAATTCAGTATTTATCAATATTTATTAGAATAATCCGCTTATTTTTCCGTTTTCATCTATATCTATATTGCATGCAGCTGGTATTTTAGGAAGACCTGGCATATCTATAATACCTCCAGCCATAGCAATAATAAATCCTGCACCTGAAGCAAGTTTTACTTCATCAATATTTAGAGTATATCCTTTAGGAGCATTAAGAAGTGCTGGATTATCGGATATTGATTTTTGAGTTTTTGACATACATATAGGCAGATTTCCAAATCCTATACTCTCTATTTTTTTTATCATCTTATTTGCTTTTGCTGAGAATTTAATGTCGCCTGCACCATATATTTCTTTGCATATAAGTTCAATTTTTTCTTTTATGCTTTTTTCTAAATCATATAAAGGTTTATAATTAGATTCTTCAGAAGCAGCTTTTACAACTTTTTGAGCCAAATCTTTTCCGCCTTCTCCTCCTTTTTCCCATACCTCGCAGAGTGATATTTCAGCACCCATATCTTGGCAGTGTTTTGTTATGCATTCTATTTCTTTTTGAGTATCGGAAGAGAATTTATTAATAGCAACAACAACTGGAACATTGTACTTTCTCATGTTTTCTATATGCTTATCCAAATTTTCAAAACCTTTATTTAAAGCATTCAAATCTTCTTTATTAAGCTCCAAAGCTCCTCCATGATGTTTTAATGCCCTTATAGTGGCAACCAAAACTATGCAGTTTGGTTTTAAATCAGCAGCACGGCATTTAATATCAAGAAACTTTTCAGCTCCCAAATCAGCAGCAAATCCAGCCTCTGTAATAGTATAATCAGAAAGTTTTAAAGCTAATTTTGTAGCTAGTATAGAATTACATCCATGTGCAATATTAGCAAAAGGTCCTCCATGAACTATAGCAGGAGTGTTTTCTAATGTCTGTACCAAATTAGGTTTTATAGCGTCTTTAAGCAAAGCACAAGCAGCACCCTCTACTTTCAAATCTTTTACTTTGAGAGGATTATCATTAATATCATAGGCAAATACGATATTTCCTATTCTCTCTTTCAAATCCATTAAAGAGTTTGAAAGACAAAGTATAGCCATAATTTCAGAAGCGACAGTTATTTGAAATGATGACTGTCTAGTAACTCCGTTCTCACTTCCTCCTAGCCCTATAACTATATCTCGTAATGCTCTGTCATTCATATCAACAACTCTTTTAAATACTATTTTATTTGTATCTATTTTTAATTCATTACCCTGTTTAATATGATTATCAATACATGCTGATATTAGATTATGAGCAGAACCTATAGCATGAAAGTCTCCGTTGAAGTGTAAATTAATATCTTCCATAGGAACTATTTGAGCATATCCGCCTCCGCATGCTCCGCCTTTTATTCCAAATACAGGACCTAAAGACGGTTCTCTTAAAGCAGCTACGGCATTTTTACCTATTTTATTTAAGCCCTGTGTTAAGCCTATTGTAACAGTAGATTTTCCTTCTCCTGCAGGGGTTGGAGTGATAGCGGTTACCAAAACTAATTTTCCATTTTTTTTGTCTTTTAATTTATTTAATAATGATAATTCTATTTTAGCCTTATACTTACCGTATGCTTCATAATCATCATCTGTGAGATTAAGCATTTTAGCTATTTCGTCTATTCTTTTTAATTTACATTCTTGTGCTATTTCTATATCTGTTTTCATAATGTCTCCAATAATTATTTGTAATATTTTATAATATTTATTAGTGGTTTTAATAAAAGAAATATACAGCATTTTTTAATTATTTGATAGTATTTTTTTCATTAATTGCTTTAAAAAATAGTATTGAATTTTGTATAATTATTATTATAATTCTTTAAAAGAGGTTTAGATATATTTATAAAATTACTCTTTCAATATATTAATTTAAAATAAAGGATTTGTTTAATGGATAAAGTTAATATTAGTCTTATAGGTGTAGGGAGAATGGGGCAGTTTCATTTAAATGTTATAAGCCAAATAAATCATATAAATTTGTCTGGAATATACGATGCCGATGAGAATCATCTTAATGAAATATCTCAAAAATATAATATAAAAAAATTTAATAGTGTCGATGAAGCCATAGATAATGCAGATGCAGTAATAATAGCAAGCCCTACAACTTTTCATTTTGAAATAGCTAAAAAGGCTGTGGAAAAAGGAAAACATGTTTTGGTAGAAAAACCTATGACTGAAACTTATGCTCAGGCTTTGGAATTGGAAGAGATTGTAAAGCAAAAAAATGTTATACTTCAAGTAGGGCATGTGGAAAGATTTAACGGTGCTGTTCAGGAACTTCATCATATAATAGAAAAACCTTATTTAATAGAAGCCAGAAGATTAGCTCCTTTTACTCCGCGTATTACAGATGTAGGTGTTGTATTTGATATAATGATTCATGATTTAGATATTGTAACTTCATTAGTAAAAAAGCCTGTTATAAGATTTTCTGCAAGCGGAAAGAGAATAAGAACAAAAAATGAAGATATAGCAAGTGCATTATTAGAGTTTGAAGATGAGACTATAGCTACAATAAGTGCAAGCAGAGTAACTCAGGAAAAAATCAGAACATTGGCTATAAGTACAGAAGAAGCATACTTTTTATTGGATTATGCTACTCAGGATATAACAATACATAGACAGGCAGCAAGTCAAAGCAATATAAAAACTTCTATAGGTATAAATTATAAACAGGAATCCATTATAGAAAGAGTATTTATTCATAGAGATAATCCTTTAAAATTGGAAGATGAACATTTTGCAAATTGTATATTAGGCAAGGATAAAAGATTTGTTTCTATAGAAGATGATGTTAATACTATAAAATTGACAGAATCTATTTTAAAAGAGATAAAAAAGACTTGGTAATTATTTTTTGTTTATTATAGCAGGAAGTGTTATATGTTTATTTCATATTCCCGCTTTTTATGAACTTCAATTTTTTATTAAATTTTTCAAACTAAATAATTTATTTATTAACTAAATATTAGAGTGATTATCAGTTTTTCCTACAGCAAAAGCACAATTAAACTTGTGTCAAAAGTACTTGACAAGATTAACTATAAAATTATTTAATTTGAAAATTATTAGATATAATGTTTTATATATTGTATAACTTATTATTTTAGTATACGAATATACATTCCTTTTTGATTATTTGCGTCATATAGTACCAACTAAAATTATTTTTGAAATGAGTATATAGTAAAAATTTTTAAGTTTGTCAATAATTAGTTTTTATATTTTTATTATTCTTCGGGGACTAGCCCTGCGAAGCACACAGTCGTGCCGAACCACCACTTCTTTTGCCAAATAGGCACCTACTCGGTGGTGACCCAAAGAAGCAGGCACAGCCCGCTGTCACGAAGGACTGCATTTTTTAACTAAAATATAGTTATTATAATACATTTTAAACTTATTTTGTTAATAACTAATAATACTTTATACTATTTATAACTTATAATTACATTTATCAATAACTCAAAATTGACAAATCATATTTGTTTAGGTATATACTGAAAATTTTTAAATTTATATACTTTTAACTATATGTATAATATTTTTTTATTACTTAAATAATATCATCAAATAAACTAAAACAATTTTTCATATATTACTTGTGTAAATTTCTGTAATAAGAAACTAAATTATCATAAGGATAAAGCCTAAAAGAATCATTATAAACATTCTCTAATAAATTTTTTATTAAATTTAGTTTATCTTTAAAACTTTTATTTTTATCTCTTATCTTATTAAATTCAAGGAAAAATGATTTTCTTACTATCTTCATAAAAATACTTATTCTTATCATCTCATCAAAAAATTGTCCGTTTGGAACTTTTAATTTTTTTATTATGATAAAGAAAATAGATAAAAAATAAAGAACAGATACTATTCTAATAAAATAAACAATAGTGAAATTTACACCAACTTTATCAAGATAAATACCAAAAATAGTATAGTACTCACCTCTTGAGTTTAATGCCTGAATGATAAATATTGCAAGAAAATAAGGAATTAAATAAAGCAGCTTTTTTATAGTTTTATAAAAAGACTTTGTAAATATTATATGAACTATAAAAAGAGCTGCTAAAGTATATATTAAGAAATTAACTTTTATAAAAAATATAGTTATTAATATAAATAAAGCTAAAATAATGGTAAATATATAAAGCATTATTTATTTACGCGTTCAACATAGCTATCATCTCTGGTATCAACTTTAATTTTATCGCCTATATTTATAAATAAAGGTACATTAATCTCAATACCAGTTTCAAGTTTAGCAGGTTTTAATGTAGTACCTGTAGTATCTCCTTTAAATCCAGGTTCTGTATAAGTAACTTCCAATACCACATGTATAGGAAAACGTACTGCTGTAACTTCATCATTAATATATTGCAAATCAACCTCGCTATTATCTAATAAATAATATTTACTGTCTCCTAATATATCAGCACTTACATGAACCTGCTCATAATTATCTAATATCATAAATACATAGCTGTCGCCTTCTTCATAAAGATACTGAGCTTTTTTATATGATAAATCAGCCTCTTCAACACTTTCTGTAGATGAAAAAGTTTTTTCTATCATATTGCCTTTAAGCATATTTTTTAATTTAGTTTTTACATTTGCTTTTCTCTGCTGAGCTCTGTGAAAGTGAGCATCTACAACTAAATAAGTTTCTCCGTCTAAAATTATAGCATCGCCTTTTCTTAAATCATTTACTGGTAACATTAAAACTCCCTAAAAAATTATTTTGTTATTTTTTAATTTATAATCTAATTAAATATATAAAATTATTCGTTTACAGTACCCAATCTGTTTTCAACATATTCTTTATTAAGCTCAAAAACTTTCTTTTCTTTATCATCAGTAGGCATATCATACATAGCATCAAGCATAACACGTTCAAATAAAGCTCTTAAACCTCTTGCTCCTGTATGCTCTTCCATAGTTTTTTTAACTATTACCTTTAATGCCTCATCATCTATTTTTAATTCTATATTGTCATAAGAAAATAATTTTTGATACTGTTTAGTCAAAGCATTTTTAGGCTCTTTGAGTATCTGCAAAAGCTCTTCTTCTTTTAATTCTTCCAAAGTAGCTATCACTGGAAGCCTTCCTATAAGTTCTGGTATAAGTCCGTATTTAACCAAATCTTCTGTAGAAATATTTTTCATTATCTCATCATAATTAAGATTATCCATAGAATTAACTTCAGCAGCAAAACCCAAACCTTTTTTAGAAGTACGTTCAGCAATAGATTTTTCTATATCTATAAAAGCCCCTCCGCATATAAAAAGTATATTAGAAGTATCTATATGCAAATTATCCTGATGAGGGTGTTTTCTTCCGCCATGAGGAGGAACAGTAGCAACAGTACCTTCCACAATTTTTAATAACGCCTGCTGTACACCTTCGCCTGATACATCTCTTGTAATAGAACGGGATTCACTTTTACGTGAAATTTTATCTATTTCATCAATATATATTATACCTTTTTCTGCCAATTTTATATCACCGTCAGCATTCTGTATAAGTCTTAGCAGAATATTTTCAACATCATCACCAACATATCCAGCCTCTGTTACAGTAGTAGCATCAGCAATAGCAAAAGGTACATTTAAAGCCTTAGCTAAAGTACGGGCAAGCAAAGTTTTACCGCTTCCTGTAGGACCTATTAAAAGTACATTAGACTTCTCTATTTCTACATCATTTTTATCTTCTGCACTTTGAGTTATTCTTTTATAATGATTATAAACTGCAACAGATAAAACTTTTTTAGCATAATTCTGTCCTATGACATATTCATCAAGCAAAGATTTTATCTGCTTTGGAGGAAGTATTTTTATTTCATAATCTTTTTCTTTAGATTTTTTCTTTTGAACATTCATGTTAAAATAATCATTTGCTATAGCAGAACAATCAGAACATAAATATCCTTCATTGCCTTCAATATATCGGCTTAATTCTTTTAATTCTCTTCCGCATAGAGAACAAACTTCTTTTTTATCATTACTCTTTTTAGACATATTGCTCCAATTTACTATCAAATATATTACTTTATAATTAAGTTTATATATTCTATATTAAAACAAAACTATTGCAATAAAAAATTTATAAACTTATAAATAAGGGGCTTAAATACGCCCCTTATCATAAACTACAACTATTACTTTAATTAAATGTTAATAATATATTTAAAGATTATCACTCTCTGCTTGAGAAAACCTTATCTATTATACCATATTCTTTAGCTTCATCAGCACTCATAAAATAATCTCTATCCATATCAGCCTCAAGTTTTTTAATATCCTGACCTGTATGATTAGCCATGATATTATTAAGTATGCTTTTCAAGCGTATAGTTTCTTTTAATTGTATTTCCATATCAGTAACCATACCTCTTGAACCGCCTGAAGGCTGGTGAATCATTATTCTTGAATTAGCAGTAGCGAATCTTTTACCTTTAGCTCCGCCTGCAAGAAGCAAAGCACCTGCTGAAGCAGCCTGTCCTACGCATAAAGTAGCAACGTCCGGCTTAACATACTGCATAGTATCATACATACCTAAAGCAGCTGTAACAACACCGCCCGGACTATTTATATATAAAGAAATATCTTTTTCTGGATCGGCAGATTCCAAAAATAAAAGCTGTGCTATAACTATATTAGCAACATCATCATTAATCTCGCCTCCCAAAAATATAATCCTATCTTTTAAAAGTCTGGAGTATATATCGTAAGAACGCTCTCCTCTGCTGGTTTGCTCTATTACATAAGGTATAGTCATATAATTTCTCTCCAAATCCATATTTATCCTTTTAACAATTAATATCCGCCCCAAACATCACTTTCTTCAGGCTTAAATTTACCTGCATCTTTTTCTGATACCTGTACATGTTCTTTTACATAATCTAATATAGCCTCAGAAGTAGCTCTAGTTTGAGCATCACGCATTATATAATTGATAATATTCTGCTGTTCTTCTTTAGGAAGTTTAGCAAGTCCCATATAGCTTTGATATTGATACATTCTGTTAGCATATTCTTTAGCTTTATCTTCATTAACTGTGATAGAATCTTTATAAGTATCAGCTAATTTTGCCATAATCATATCAAAAGTTATTTGTTTTCTTACATTTTCTTCATATTCTTTTCTAATATCATCATCAGTTTTAGCTACAGAAATTAGAAAATCAGTTTTACTCATTCCTCTGCTTGACATAGATCTTTCAAATTCATTTAATGAAGTTTCTAATTGTTCTTCATAATAGCCTTTTGGAAGAGTCATATTTACTAATTCTATTAATTTATTGAATAAAGTATCATTTACAAGCTCACTGTTTGCTCTGTCTTCTGCTCTTTTTATTAAATGATCTTTTAAAGATTCTTTTACTTTTTGTCTGTCCTCTTCTTTAGAATCATCTTTCATATCAGGTTTTTCTACTTTTACAATATTCATTATTAGTGTAGCTTCTCTGCCGTCAACATAAGTTTTAAGAAGTTTTTTATCATCTTTTTTAACACCTACAGCATTTCTTGCAAAGATACTGTCATTTTCATCATCGCTTGCTACAACAGTTAATTCCTTATTGTATTTTTTATTTTCATCATCATCAAATTCTATTTTTACATGTACTCTATCGCCTATTTCTGACTTTAACTCACTCTCATCAAAATGAGCAAATCTTTGAAGAGATAATTTGTATGCTTCTTCAACTACACTGTCATCAACTGTGTATTTATTTTTTTCTACACTTATAGAAGATAAATCAGGCAAATCAAACTCTGGTATAGGATAATACTCATAAGTAAGATGAAGTCCGTCATCTTTGTTTTCTAAGTTTAAAAGTTTAGGAGTACCCATAGCTTTAACATTTTTCTCATCATGATAAGTATTCCAAGCATCTTCTATTAAAACCTCATTAGCAGCACCTTCCAAAGCCTCTCTGTATCTTGAAAGTATAATATTGTTAGGGGCATGACCTACTCTAAAACCTTTAACATTAACTCTAGGCTTATAATATTCTATTTGTTTTTCCAACTCTTTATTATAAGCATCTTTTGACACAACGAGTTTAAGTGTAACTAAATCTTTTTCATTGGTTGAAGTTTCAAAATTCAAATCTTTAATATCCATTTTTAATAATACCTTTATTAAGCTTTATTATTAAGCTTTAATTAATAAAATTATAATAAAAAAATAACCCCAATAGAAAAGTCATCTACTGGGGTATAAGATGAGCGGGAAACGGGACTCGAACCCGCGACAGTCTGCATGGCAAGCAGAAACTCTACCAACTGAGTTATTCCCGCATAGACATTGACAATACTATAACATAAAACAAAAAAATGTCAACACCATCTATATAAAATTCTAAATAATTATTTTCAAATTCAAAAACTTATTTAAAAAGTCTCCTACTCCGTTTTCATCATTACTCAAACATACATAATCTGACTTTTTCTTTACATCTTCTTCAGCATTAGCCATTGCAACACCTGCACCTGCATATTCTATCATCTCTATATCATTATAATTATCTCCGAAAGCTATTATCTCTTCTCTCTTAATACCCTTCTTATCACAAAGCCATTTTAAAGCACTGCCTTTATTTATACCATCAGCCAATACTTCTAAAAAATTGGTATGTGAAAATGATGTATGAACATTAAAATGAGACATTATATATGACTGAAGTTTTAAAAGTTCTTCTCTTTCGCCTATAAATACCATCTTGCTGAACTTAAAATCATCTACATTTTCCAAACCTATTATCGTATCAGTAATATTTTCTTTTTCTATATATCTTTCATAATAAAAATCAGGCTCAGACACTATATATTTATTTCCGCTGTATACATGAAGATATACTTTATACTTATTAATTAAATCTGCTACTCCCCTTGAAGAAGCCTCATCTATTACCCTATTATATACAAATTTACCATTAGTATCAGCAATTATTGCACCGTTAAAAACTATAGAGTAATTATCATTATTAATCATACCTTTATAACGCTGCATACCGTTAAAAGGTCTTCCTGTAGAAAGTATAATTTCAATACCTTCATTCATCAAATACTGAAAAACTTTTTTATTATAATCGCTTATCTCGCTTTCACTATTTAAAAATGTACCGTCCAAATCTGTTGCTATTAATTTTATTTTTTCTAAACTTTTCATAAAAATATACTATCATAAAATCTGACAAAAACAAGCATTAAAAATAAAACAATTATTTTTTTACTTTAAAAAATATAAAAAACAGACTAGTCTCAAAATATTTTAATATTATTATTTACAGTAAGTTTACATAATAAATCAGCAGATAATTATATTTAATAATATTAATACTGATTTCCATACACAAAATGTTGAATTAGAATCAGTTTTTTATCTAATTTATATTACAATAGGCGGTTTTTATAAGTTATAAATTTATATTTTATTTATATCATTATGAGTTATATAAATGCTTTTTAATTCTACCGATTTTTTGATATTTTTTCCTATAACGCTTATTTTATATTGGATATTTCCAAAAAAATTAAGATATATATGTCTTTTCATAGCTAGTTATATATTTTATATGTTTTGGAATCCTAAATATGCATTACTTATGGGCACTTCTACTGTAGTAACTTTTTTAAGCGGTATATTAATAGAAAAATTAAAATATAAAAGAATAGTTGCGGCTTTCAGCTTTATAATCAATATTGCAATACTAGTATTTTTTAAGTATTTTGACTTTTTGCTATTAAATATTAATATGATTTTATCAGCATTTAATATAAAATTAATAGAAAAACCATTTGATATAATTTTACCAGTAGGAATATCATTTTATACATTTCAGGCATTAAGCTATACTATAGATGTTTACAGAGGAGAGATAAAGTCAGAAAAAAATATTATCAAGTATGCATTGTTTGTATCATTTTTTCCGCAGTTGGTAGCTGGACCTATAGAGCGTTCAAAGCATTTGCTTGGACAAATTCAAAATATGGATAAAATAAAAAGATTCGATTATCAAAGAATAACTGAAGGACTTATTTTAATGCTTTTCGGTTATTTTCAGAAAATGGTAATAGCAGATAGGGCTTCTATATTGGTAGATACTGTTTTCAATAGATATTATATTTATAACTCATCAGAATTATTATTATCAGCATTACTTTTTGCAGTGCAGATATACTGTGATTTTGCAAGCTACTCACTCATAGCAATAGGTACTGCTAAAGTTATGGGAATAGACTTGATGGAAAACTTTAATACTCCTTATTTTGCTAGGAGCATAAAAGAGTTTTGGGGCAGATGGCATATATCATTATCTACTTGGTTTAGAGATTATCTTTATATACCTTTGGGAGGAAACAGATGCTCAAAATTAAGGAGAAGTTTTAATATATTAGTAACATTTTTAGTAAGCGGTTTATGGCATGGAGCTAATTTTACATTTATAGCTTGGGGTGCTATTCATGGAATATGCTATTTAATAGAAGATATTACTTCAAAGTTTAGAAATAATGTTTTAAATAAATTTGGTGTAAAGGTAAAAAGTTTCAGCTTTAAACTTCTTGAAGTAATCATTACATTTATAATAGTAGATTTGGCTTGGATATTTTTTAGGGCAGAAACTATACATGATGCTTTTTATTATATAAAGAGAATGTTTACAAAAATAGATTTATGGCGTTTGTTTGACGGCTCTTTATATAAATTGGGACTAGACAGTTTTGAAATGAATATACTTATAATATCTTTGATAGTGTTATTTTTGGTAGATATTATAAAATATATAAAGAAAGAAACTATTTATGAGTTTTTAAAAAATCAATGCTTGTATTTTAGATGGGCTGTAATATTTTTCTTATTATTTTTTATAATAATATACGGCAAATACGGTGCAGGTTTTGATCCTAAGCAGTTTATATATTTTCAGTTTTAGGAGGTATTAATAATAGATAAATGTTTTATTAATTGTATTGTATACTGAAAATTTTTAAGTTTGTCAATTTCTTTATTCAACTTTTTCCCGCCTTCGCTTGCCTACGGCACACAGAATGGCAGGATTTGCCAAAAGTTGCAAAAACTGCAAGCATAAAAATAATATTAATTATGTTTTATATGTAGAATAAATTATTAAATTTAAGCTAAAATATAGCCTTTTTGCTTCTTTGTGGCAACAAAAGAAGTGGGGTGCGGGGCAAAGCCCTGCAAATATTTTAAATTAAAAAAATTAATTTTTGACAAATTATAGTTGTTTAGGTATATATTGAGTTTGAATATGAAAAATAATAGGCTTTTTATAATATGATAAAAAACACATTAAAAATTATTTGCTTTATAGCAGTATTTATTACATTACTCTGGACTTCCAGCAGAGTATTAAGATTTAAAAATGAGAATGGTATATATCAGGGCGACAGTTTTTATGAACAGAAAACTAACAGTATAGATTTACTTATTCTTGGAAGCAGTCATGTACATTATAATATTAATCCAGCTGCTTTATATAATAAGTATGGAATTGCCGCTTATAACTTTACATCTGGAAGCCAGCCTATATGGAGTACTTATCATTATTTAGTTGAAGCATTAAAATATCAAAAGCCAAAATTAATAGCATTAGAGTCCTATATTGTAGCAGCAAGCAGAACTAATGTTGTAGATTATCAGATAGTAGCAGCTACTTATGCATTAAGATGGTCTCAAAATAGAATAAACTCTTTAAAAGTAACTGCCGCAGATAGATTTGATGAGTTTATTAATCCAATGTATAGATATCATAACAGGTATAAAGATTTAAAAGATGAAGACTTTATTCCTTATGCTAATAATTATAATCATTATAAATATTTCAAAGGCTACTCTTTTCATAATAAAACATTTCCTGTTAAAGAGCCTAATATAAAAAATATCAAAGATACTCTGCCTCTATTGGAACAACAGGAAACTTATTATAGAAAAATATTAGAGCTTGCCAAAACTAATAATATACCTATAGTAGTTATAGCCTCTCCTTTTCCTATGACTGATGATGAGGCTAGGCACTTTAATATGGTAGGTGAGATTGCAAAAGAATATGATGTCCCTTTTATGAATTTTAATCATTATTATGATGATTATGATTTAGATTTTTGGACTGATTATAATGATGCGGGGCATTTGAATTATAAGGGTGTAGAAAAATATACTTCTTTTTTAGGAAAATATTTAAAAGATAATTTTGATTTGCCGGACAGAAGAGGCGATACTAATTATATCACTTGGGAGAGAAATGCTTTATACGAATACAATAGAGTTTATGATATGTCTTTAAGAGATATAGATAATATTCATAATTATATAACAAAAATAACTAATCTTAATGACTATACTATAGTAATAAATATGCTTGGAGAATACAGTACTAATGACAGCGTAGTAAAAGGGCTTTATTCCAATTTTAATATTACTAATGAAATGTATACCAATAATATTTCTTATGTTATAGATAAAAACAAATTAGTATTTTCTTCAATGGGTGAAACTAATTATCTTTATCATAAAGAGCTTAATAAATACAATGATTTAGTAGTTGACAGCGGAAACAGAATAATGATAAGCAGGAGCAATTTAAGAAAAACTACTAATGGAGTTAACATAATAGTATATGATAATATAACTTCTGAAGTGGTTGATTTCTTTGGTCTGCCTTATACTAATGATATGATAAGTGAAGTAATAGAAAGAAATTATTAATTTTATAGTAAACAAATACTGACTACTTTAATATTTAGTCAATTTATTTTTACAAATAAAACATATTGTGTTATAGATTGTATATTTTCTTTAAATACCAACTATATATAGTTTACATAATATACAACTTCTTTATAATTTTATCAAAAATAAATTTGAGGAGTTTTTTATGATGGTAGGAAATTTTGAAATAAATGTAAAACAAAAAAATGAAATATCTGATGAATTAATAGGTATTTTTCAAAGAGGCATTAAAGGATTCTACGGAGCTAGCAGAGAATTAATGCTTTATTTGGGAAAACAGGTAGTTCATGGTATAAATCATGCATATATATCGAGAAATGAGCCTTCTGTACTTAATCCTAGACCTTATTATGAATTAATAGACTTGTTTCAAAACTCAATTTATTAATATTTATAGTTTTTAAATTTAATATTTTTTTAATTATAGTTGGGGCTTTGCCCCAAACCCCACTTCTTTTGGTGA
>NZ_CASEGO010000025.1 GCF_949287625.1 uncultured Brachyspira sp.
TACCGCTTATTGATGATACTATGCCTATAATATTTTCTTTCCAATATAGAGAAAGAGATAATATTATTGCACTCGCTGTTATGATCCATAATATTTCTACAGCTTTCCAATTTTTAAGTTCATTTTTTATAAAATTTTTCATTATAGTCTTTTTTAATTATATTATACCTAAACAAAGATAATTTGTCAAAAAATTAATTTTTTTAAATTTATATATTTGCAACATATATAGTTATAATTGCCAAAATAGTTATTTGCAATTGCTCTGCGTATATTCAACTTTTTGTACATAATTCATTAAAACACCTAAAAAACATATATAAAATTAAATTAATAACTTGACAATTATAATTATTATTAATATCATAAATAATATGAAACTTGTTATTGAATTAAGCTCCAGCAATATGTAAAAAAGTTTATTGTTTGGGGCATACTAAAAAACTTTATACTTCTGCATCTCTCAAGCAGATTTGTAATATTTTTTAGTATATTTGTGTTTTATATTCAAGGAAAGTTTCATGTATTTAATTAAATTTTCATTTATATTATTTATTTCAAATATACTTCAATATTTATACAGCATTGCCGATATAATATTTATCTCTCATTTTGAAAGTGATAATGCAGTTGCCGCATTAGGAAACTGTGCTTCTTTAATGTTTGTTATAACTTCTATATCTGTTGGTCTTTCTATAGGCGGAGCTGTAGTAATTTCAAAATATAAAGGAGCTAAAGATTATATCAAATATAAGCAAAGTATAGGAAGTTTATTATTTTTATCTCTTATATCATCTCTTATAATTTCATTATTGGGATTAATATTTTATAAACAAATATTAACTTTTATGAATATTCCAAAAGAGGCTTTTAATTATGCTTGTGATTATATAAAAATAATATTTACAGGTATTATTTTGATTTTTTTATATAGTTCTCTATACTCTGTAATCAAAGCAAGCTCAAAAGAAAAAGTTTCTTTATGCTTTATATTGATAGCAGCTTTAACAAATATTATACTTGATTTTGTATTTGTATATATATTAAAATTATCCGTAAAAGGTGCCGCTTTAGCTACAGTTATATCACAGGCTTTAAGTTTTTTATTATCATTATTTTACACAAGAAAAATTATTAGTTTTAATATTAATAGCTCAATATTAAAAGAGCTTATATTTACTTCTTTTCCATGCATAT
This sequence comes from uncultured Brachyspira sp., assembly GCF_949287625.1. GTDB lineage: Bacteria > Spirochaetota > Brachyspiria > Brachyspirales > Brachyspiraceae > Brachyspira. Next base: position 1,198 of record NZ_CASEGO010000025.1, read on the forward strand.
TTCAGATACTCATAATAAATATATCCTATTTTGCTGTTAATATAATGATGAATAAATACGATGTAATAGCAGGCTTTACAATAGGATTAAAAATAAACACTTTTATAGGTATAATCTCTTGGTCATACGGAGAGGCTTTAAGCATACTCACGGCAAAAAGTCTTGGAGAGAGAAATTACAAAAAAATAAAAGATAATGTTATTTCTGCTTTATTTTTTAATATTTTGACTACGGCACTTGCTATTATATTTATACATTTATTTGCTAAAAATATCATCAATATATTTTACAGCGGAAATGAAAAAACTGTAAATGATATAATACTTTATCTTAGAGTATGTGCTTCATTTAATGGCATTATATATGCTTTGATGTATATGCTTGATAGTTTTCTTATAGGCATTCAAAAATCATATTTATCTTTTATTAATGCAGCTATAGATTCTGTATTTTTTAAGATAATAATTTCAATAATATTAGAAAAACATATAGGCTTTTTTGGCATATATTTATCTATGGCATTTTCTCCTATAGTACCAGCATTTATAGGCATTATTTATTTTTTAATCTTTATAAAAAAACATAGATTATACTTGTTTAAAGACTAAACTAATAAATAATTTATAGAAATAAAAAAGGCGTACACAGTTTTATTTTACTGTATACACCTCATTATTATTATGGATTATATCTTATGAATTAAAGTAAGTTGATTATCTTATTTACTTTTTTACTCTCCTTTTACTTCTATTTTTTTCTCATATTTAAGTTCTTCTTTCTTTGGAAGAATAACTATCAATACTCCATTATTCAAATTAGCCTGAATGTTTTCTACATCAATACCTTTTGTACTGATATTAAAACTTTGTTCATAGCTTGAAATTACTTCTTCTTTTGATTCGCCGTTTTCTGCTTTAACAATTTTTTTACGTTTAGCTGATATAGAAAGTATATTTTCTTTTATTCCTATTTCTAAATCTTCTTTTTTAACGCCCGGCATATCCATTTCTATGCAGTAGCTTTTTTCATCTTCTTCTATTCTATAATCAGGCAATCTGTTTTCATAATATCTATAGCGGTTTAATGCATTATTATATCTATTATTAGCATTTGAAAAAATTGAATGTAAAGTTGGTACAAATATTCTTCTTGACATATTAACTCCTATTATATATAAAAATTACTCGTTTAAGGGCTCTGTTTGCTTCGCCAACAGACGCTCGTAATTTTTATTTGGCTTTATTATATATAAAAATTACTCGCTTAAGGGCTCTGTTTGCTTCGCCAACAGACGCTCGCAATTTTTATTTGGCTTTATTATATATAAATTACTTCATATAACTATCTATTCACTTTTATAAACAGATACTATCAATTTTATTTAGTTTTATTACAAAATTATTAACTTATTTACTTTCTTAAACTGTCAGTGATAATTTTTTAGCTTATCACTGAACAATTTTATACTTCTTTTAATTATTCTATATTTATCTTTTTCTCAAATTTAAGTTCTTCTTTTTTCGGAAGAATTACTTTAAGAACTCCGTTATTCAAGTTAGCTTCAATGTTTTCTACATCAATACCTTTTGTACTGATATTAAAACTTTGTTCATAGCTTGAAACAACTTCTTCTTTTGATTCTCCGTTTTCTGATTTTTTTACTTTTTTACGTTTAGCTGATATAGAAAGTATATTCTCTTTTATTCCTATATCCAAATCTTCTTTTTTTACACCAGGCATATCCATTTCTATGCAGTAGCTTTTTTGATCTTCTTCTATATTGTAGTGAGGCATTTTTTTTATTTCATCACTAGCATATAAGCTATTAAACGCATTATCAAAACCTCTAAAATCATCTAAAACAGAATGTAAAGCAGGTAAAAATATTCTTCTATCCATAATTAAAACTCCTTTTATATTAACTTTTATATTTTTCAATCTTATTAAAGCCTTTATTTTAGCTTTAAGCAGCTTTCATATTTGCTACACTATTATATATGCAAGAATTGTACCAATTATTTTTAAGATGTTGTATATTATTTATACATTTACTTGTGATTTTTATTTTGCATCATTATATATAAATAAATATATGTTTAATTTTTATACTTAATTTATTATACTTTTGTATATGAATAATACTAATTTATTAAAGTAATATTGCCAATGTATAGAGTTTATACTGGATTTGTTTCATATCTCAAAAGTACTTGACAAGATTAGATATAGTATTTTAGTAATTTATCAATCATAGAAATAATGTTTTATATATTGTATAAATTATCATTTTAATATATAAATATGCAGTCTTTCTCAACCTCGGGATATGCCTACGTACTCCGTATGGCTTAGGTGCCTTGCCGCAGCAAAAGAAGCGGGGCAACGACTGGAATAGTCCCTGCAATTAAAAATTAGTTTTGAAACAAGTTTAATGCTTGTGTAATAAATAGTTAATAATACATTTATAAAAATACATAAATCGACAAAATAAAATCATATAGATATACTTAAACAACTATAGTTTGTCAATTTTTAGTTATTTGTAAATGTAATTATTATTTATAAATAGTATAAAGTATTATCGGTATTAATAAAATATGTTTTAAACGTATTGTAATGACTATATTTTAGTTAAAAAATGCAGTCCTTTCGCCTGCCTACGGCAGGCAGAGCGAGGCGTACAGCGTATGGTTCTCGCCGAAGGCGTACCACACCACAGGCGGACAGGCGTCATAAAAGAACTGGGGTGCTGCGTAGCACACAGAGTGGTGGGCAAAGCCCTGCAAATATTTTAAATTAAAAAATTAATTTTTTACAAATTATATTTGTTTAGGTATAGAATTATTTTTTTACTGAATTTAAAATTTATTTTTGAAATCATAGCATACCAAAAATCTATCTTTACCGCTTAAATCTTTTTTTATTTCGGCATTATCTATATTTAAATTACGGCATATATTAATTAAAGAATCTCCCTGATTATAGCCTATCTCAAAAAAGAATGCCCCATTATATTTTAAATATATATCTATAATATTTAAAAAAGCCCTATAAAAATCAAGCCCATCATCTCCAGAATACAAAGCATTAAAAGGCTCAAACTCCAAATCCTTTTGAAGAGAATCTTTATCTTTTAAAGGAACATAGGGAGCATTTGACACTATTATATCAAATTTTTTATCTGGTATATATTTTAGGGCATCATCATTTATTATATTTATTATATTTTTTATTCTATCACCGCCCAATATATTAAATGTGTTTTTCTTTATAATTTCTGCTGCCCCATTACTTATTTCAACTGCCGTAATATCAATATTTTTATTCTGCTCTATAAATAATTTTTTTAATACAATAGCTATATTTCCGCTTCCAGAACATACATCACATATAGAAATATTATCTTTATCTTTTATATAATCAAGTATTAAATCAATAAGCTCTTCAGTTTCTGGTCTTGGTATAAGCACATTACTATCTACATAAAAATCAAAACCATAAAACTCTTTTTTATTTATTATATACGCTAAAGGCTCATGATTAAGGCGTCTTTTTATGAGGCTCTCTATTTTCATTATCTCTTCTTCTTTTAGCTCTTTTAAACCCTCAGATATTAATTTGGTTTTACTAATATTGAAAGTATGCATTATAATAGTATTTGCCTCAATATAAGATACCTTATAATCATTATTAATTTTTTCTAATTGTTTAGAATAATATATTAAAGCCTCATTTATATTCATAATCAATTATTCAGAAAATCTTCTCTTTCTGGAGTAAAAGTATCTAATAAGCAGCCTTTTTTAGTACATTTACAGCCATGAGGCATATTTTTGGCAAAATGAAGACTATCTCCAGCCTTACATAAATACTCTTCCCCATTTACATTAAATTGAAACTCTCCGTCTATAATATAAGTAATTTGTTCATGATTATCATGAGCATGAACATCAGCTATAGCTCCTTCCTCAAACTCCATATAAACAGTCATAAGATTTTCAGAATGAGCTAATATTTTTCTTTTAAGTCCGTTTCCCAAATTTTTTAATTCAGCTTTATTAAAGTCTTGATACATAAAATATTCCTCTTATTTTTTAATAAATTAGAAATTGTCTTTATTTTCATCATATACACTAGGTAAAATCTCTGCTAAATTAGTAAACTCTTTAATATTATGAGCAAATAAAGCTTTAGCGATATCAATAGGTATTTTTTCATTTTCTGGAAGTATTTTTACTATATTTCCATTGATATAACCAAAGCCAATCCAAAAACGAGAACATAGCATAATACCTCCTTTATATTTATACCATTTATGAGTCATAGCAGCAGCACAATTACCCTCTCCTACAGCACAAACAAGAGAAGAGCAAAACTCACTTCCTATTACAGATTCATCATACCCGAAATCTTTATGTCTTTTAAAACATAATTTTACCTCATCAGGACCCATTCCTATATCTTCAAGTACATAATGATTAACATTCCAAGTTCTTTGATTAATAGGTACATTATTATCACATACATAATGAACATTGTCAGCCCTTGCAAAATAATGATCCTCAGGATTCCAAATCTTATATCTCAAATCAGAACCTACGCTATGCCAAGGAAACCACCAATCAAGCATTTCAGGCAATACATTAGGCATATAGGTAGTATTGCATACAAAACCAGTACCATCATCTTGAATACCATAACCTATTTGGCAATAATTATCATCTTTTCCCTCAAGAAATATATTTTTCTTATCAAAAGAAATACCTTTTAAATTATCTTTTACACCATTTTCTAGTATATATAATTTTTCATTTGGAATTTTAGCTAATTTTTTTTGAAAATATTTATAATAAGGTAAAGATTTTTCTTCTTTAGTAACTCCAACTTTTTTACCTATAGAATAACCCCTAAAAATAAAATAATTATATAATACCAAAATGATAATAAAAGGCAAGCAAATAAATATAAAAAAGACACAAAAAAACCAGCCTTGAAGGCTAGTTTATTAACGAGGTATAAAAAATATAATATGGAAAAATTCTTTCAAATATGAATAGCAGTAAGATTTAAGTCGGACAATCTCCGAATAAAGGAGGTGATCCAGCCACACCTTCCGGTACGGCTGCCTTGTTACGACTTCACCCTCATCATCAGTCCCACCTTCGGCGCCGCCCCCCTTGCGGTTAGGCTAACGACTTCAGGTAAAACCAACTCCGATGGCGTGACGGGCGGTGTGTACAATCCCCGGGAACGTATTCACCGTAGCGTTCTGATCTACGATTACTAGTGATTCCAACTTCATGGAGTCGAGTTTCAGACTCCAATCCGAACTGAGGCAACTTTTTTGAGTTTCGCTCCACCTCGCGGTCTCGCATCTCTTTGTACTTGCCATTGTAGCACGTGTGTAGCCCTGGACATAAGGGCCATGAGGACTTGACATCATCCCCACCTTCCTCCTACTTGAACGTAGGCAGTCCCCTAAGAGTGCCCGACATTACTCGGTAGCAACAAAGGGTGAGGGTTGCGCTCGTTGCGGGACTTAACCCAACATCTCACGACACGAGCTGACGACAGCCATGCAGCACCTATGTAAAATCTCCTTGCGGTCTGACTTATCTCTAAATCATTGATCTTACAATTCAAACCCAGGTAAGGTTTTTCGCGTATCATCGAATTAAACCACATGCTCCACCACTTGTGCGGGGACCCGTCAATTTCTTTGAGTTTCACCCTTGCGGGCATACTCCTCAGGCGGTACACTTAAGACGTTAGCTACGGCACTCCTATTTAAATAGAAGCACCTAGTGTACAACGTTTACGGCTAGGACTACCAGGGTATCTAAGCCTGTTTGCTCCCCTAGCTTTCGTGATTCAGCGTCGATAAATGCCCAGATGACTGCCTTCGCTATAGGTGTTCCTCTCGATATCTGCGCATTCCACCGCTACACCGAGAATTCCATCATCCCCTACAATATCCAAGACTTACAGTATCCGAGGCGTTCCCGAAGTTGAGCTTCGGTCTTTCACCTTAGACTTATAAGTCTGCCTACTCACCCTTTACGCCCAGTAAATCCGAGCAACGTTTGCCTCCTACGTATTACCGCGGCTGCTGGCACGTAGTTAGCCGAGGCTTACATTATCTACTGTCACTCATTCTTCGATAATTTCCGAGGTTTACAACCCGAAGGCCTTCATCCCTCACGCGATGTCGCTCCATCAGACTTTCGTCCATTGTGGAAGATTCTCAGCTGCTGCCTCCCGTAGGAGTCTGGGCCGTATCTCAGTCCCAATGTGGCCGGTCACCCTCTCAGGTCGGCTACCTATCGTAGCTTTGGTAGGCCGTTACCCCACCAACAGGCTAATAGGCCGCAGGCTCATCGTAAAGCGGATTGCTCCTTTCCTCTACTCTACTTGTGTAGCAAGAGTATATGCGGTATTAGTCCATGTTTCCATGGGTTATCCCCCACTCTACGGCAGATTACCTACGTGTTACTCACCAGTTCGCCGCTAACTTACCCAGTTGCCCGAATAAGTCCGCTCGACTTGCATGCTTAAGACGCATCGCCAACGTTCGCTCTGAGCCAGAATCAAACTCTCCATACTCACTTTTGTGAATCTGAAATAATTCTTTATTTTTACTATTCCGCTGAATAGTGATTTACTTACTTAAAGAAATGTTACAAATTGTAACCGTTGGGTCATAGAACTTAATCTAAGTTCATTTACACCAGTTGTGTTTTGTTTTTCTTAAATTGCTTCTGCTATCCATATTTCAAAGAACTTTTATTTTTGTTTGTGTCAGCCGATGTTTTGTTTTTCGTTTCTCATCAACTGTTTTATTATTATAGCATAGGCTTCGAAAAACACAATAGCCTAAAAGCTAGTTTTTGATAAAAATTCTATGTTTTTTATTCAAAAATACAGTTTATAATACATATCATACATTTTTAATCAAAAGCAAATCAAACTAATGCTTTTTCAGCCAATTTCAGCCTCCAAAAACATCAAAAAGCCCAAAATTCAGCTTAAAAACCCCAAAAAAACTGAAAATTTTTAAACTTTCTGCCTAAAATCTGGAATTTTTTTCTCTCTAATTCAATAAAAATCAAAAAACAAACAGAAAATTTGATAAAAAATTATAAAAACACCCCATTTGAGAAGAAAATCATGATTAAAAAACGAAATTCAAAGCTTAAAATTACCTCGAAAAATAAAAAATCGAAATAAAACTATAATAAATGCCTAAAAAATAGCTAAAAAAGATAAGCAATATACAAGAGAAAACTAAAAATGCAAAAATAAAAAGTCAAAACAATACAAAAAAATAATAAAAAAATAATATCTATAAAAAATAAAAACTTCCGTAAATAATTTCCCAGAATAATTTATAAGCAATTATTCTAAAAAATACTTGAACATAAATTTACACCCCTAAAAATCCGATAAGGATTATGTAGTAGTAAAATAATTTTTAACAACTTGATTTTATATTAAATTAGATATATTATATAAGTCTGTAAGATTGGAGTAAGATTTTGGAAAACATATTAGATATTATTAATAAAGCTCAGCTAAAAAATATAGATAAAGAAACATTCTTATCTATAGCATCAATGTGTTCGTTTATTCCAAAATCTATAACAGAAAACAACACTTGGAAAAAACTGCCTCTGTCTGCTAAAGAAGTATACAGAACATTGGTAGCAAATTATGATTATGAGTTAGGTATAGCTAAAACTACTCATTCTCAGATACTTAATGAAGCTGGTATAGGCGGAAATGCTACTATAGTAAAATCTTTGGACACTTTAGAAGAAAAAGGTTTTATTACAAGAGTAGAATCCAAAATGAAAAGCCATCATTACCTTATGCCGCATCAGGAAAAGTTTTTTGCTACTGTATGCAATTTTGAAGTAAGGGATTTCTCGATACTTTACACTGTAAACAAAAAAAATAAAAAAGAAGCTCAGGTTAAGCAGGCAGTAGATAAACTTTTTTTCAAAGTTTGTTATAATTTAAGTTGTCTAGGTATAGATGATCCGCAGAAACTTATAGACAAGTATTCTTCTAACGGAAATCAATTAAGAATAATACTTTCTATGTGCAACAGCGTGTATATAGCAAAAAAATATAATCTAAACAAAGACATTAACTTAAATAATTATCTTATAGAATCCTTAAAAACAGGAAATATAACAGAAAACATTTTTGATGATAAAACAATGAATACTATAAGAAATCTATTAATTAAGAATAAACAAAATATTACAGAGTAAAAATATGGCAACAAAAAAAACTACTACAAACAAAAAAGAAGAAAGCAAAGAAACTGTAAAAAAAACTGCAGCTAAAAAGACTACTGCAGCTAAAAAAACAGCTGATGAAGAAATTAAAGATACAGCGGCAACAGTAAAGAAAACTACAGCTAGAAAGACTGCCGCAGCTAAAAAAACAGCCGATGAAGAAGTTAAAGATACAGCGGCAACAGTAAAGAAAACTACAGCTAGAAAGACTACTGCAGCTAAAAAAACAGCCGATGAAGAAATTAAAGATACAGCGGCAACAGTAAAGAAAACTACAGCTAGAAAGACTGCCGCAGCTAAAAAAACAGCTGATGAAGAAGTTAAAGACACAGCTAAAGAAACAACTGTCAAAAAGACTGCTGCTAAAAAAATTGTAGCTGAAACACCCCTAAAAGAAGAAAGTAAAGCCATAGATTTACAAAACAGCCAAGAAGAAAAAAAAGAAACAAATAAAAAAATAGATAGTATTTTTGATAAAAAAGATGATAAAGTTTCTGATGCATCTGAAAATAAAATATCTTCAAGAGAGCCCTTAATAAAAAAAGATGAAGAGAAAAAAGAAGAGAGAAAAGATTTAAAAGAACTTATAAAAGAAGCTAAAGCGGATAGAAAAAACCCATTTAAAACATCAAGTCCAGTAAGAAAATTAGAAACTATAAAAACTGAAAGCAGCGAAACTAAAACAGAAAGAGAATCAATAACTCTATTAAAAGAAGCTATAAAAGCAAAATCAAAAAATGTATCAAGACCTGTTACTGTAAAAAAACGTTTAGCTGTTGTTGATGATGATACTGATGTTAATTCAGAATTAAAAAATACTTCATCTTCTGAATTAAATGTTTCAAAACCTATAATAACAAGTGTATTAGCAGCTCATAGTATAAACAGTGTAAAAGATAATGAAATAAAAGAAAATGATCTAAACAAAATAGAAGATAATAAAGATAGTACTGATTTTTTTGATAAAAAAGAAGATGAAAAAGAAAATAGTGAAAAAGAAATAAATACTGAAAAAACATCAGATGATGAAATAAATAAAGAAGAGCCTGCTTCAGAAGAAGTTTCAAAAACAGAAGATACAGAAAATATAGAAGAGGTAAAAGAAGAAATAAAAATAGAGGAAAAAGAAGAAATTACAGAAACTCCTTCCTCATCTATAATGCATAATTACAGTTCTTCATACTCTTTTACTAGATTTGAGAAAAAAGAAGAAGACCCTGAAAAAATAAATGAAACTGCAGAAGAAAATAATTTAAATAAATCTGAAGAAAAAGCGGAAGAAGAAACAAACGAAGAAAATAAAGAATTAGAAAATAATACAGAAGAAAAAGAAGAGAAAGAAAATAAAACTGAAGAAGTTAAAATAAATGACAAACCTACATACAGTAAAAGCGATATATTTAAAAGACCTGTAATCATACCTTCAAACAATGATGAAGAGATAAAAAAATCTGTTTACAAACAGGAAGAGATGGATAATGCTATACAAACAGCTCCTACTATTGATGAAAATGATGCTGTTGAAGATTATAAAAATTATGATTCAAATGAAACTGAAAGCAATGAAGATGAATCTAAAAAATTACAGGAATTAAAAGAAAAAGATATAAAAATAATAGAAACTGAAGATGAATTGAAAACTTCAGCATTGCCTGAAATAGAGAAAAAACCTGCAGAACCTTATGTTGCTCCAGCACATTCTATAGACGAAAATAAAAAATCAAATAAAATTGTTGCTATAGTTGGAATTATAATCATAATATTAGGATTATCTTTCTTGGGTGTACAGTTCTTCTCTGGAAAAAATAATGAGGTTGATGATGATTTTTATGAAATAGTTACTAATGAAACTGCTTCGCCAACTAATAATATTGTTAAAACAAATAATGCTGTTAATACTTTGACTAATACAGTAAGACCTCAAACTAATAATGCTCAAACTAATGCAGTAAGACCGCAGACTAATAATACAGTTACTCAAACTAATACAGTAAGACCGCAGACTAACAATGCAGCTGCTCAAACTAATGCAGTAAGACCGCAGACTAACAATGCAGCTGCTCAAACTAATACAGTAAGACCGCAAACTAATAATACAGTTACTCAAACTAATACAGTAAGACCGCAAACTAATAATACAGTTACTCAAACTAATACAGCAAGACCTCAGACTAACAATACAGTTACTCAAACTAATACAGCAAGACCGCAGACTAATACGCCTCCAACACCTCCTAAAGAGCCAGAAATAACTCCGCCTACACCTCCAACTCCTCCGCCTAATCCTCCTGCAGCTAATACTAATGCAGCAGCTAATAATAACAATCAAAATACAAGATTATCATATAATACTGATACTTATAAAACTAAATGGACTGATACTCTTTCATCTATTGCAGCTTCCGAGCTTGGAGATGAAAGAAGATGGCCTTCAATATTTGTACTTAATGAAGATATAATAAATAATCCTGATGATATAGTTTTTAATAAAGATATAAAAATCCCAAAAGGGGGAAAAAAAAAAGTTGAGGATATGAGTGATAATGAAAAGAAATTGCTGTATGATGATTATATAAAGGTTTCTGAAATATATATAAAAATCGGCAAACAAAATTTCGCAAATTCTATAAAATCTCAAGCAAATTCTATTATCACTAAATAATAATCAAACAATAAACAAAATCAAATATATAAATAAATAAAGATTTAATAATAATTATGAAAAGATTCACTAAAAATAAAAATGCAGTATTAGAGTTCTCATGCACAGGCTGCGGAATATGCTGTAAAGAAAAAGGATATGTATTTTTTAATGATGATGATATAAAAAGAGCTTCAGACTTATTAAAAATATCTCCTCCAGTATTTATAAACAAATATTTGGAATATGAAGAATATTACGGATATTATATAAAAGTAGATGAGGGTAAATCATGCTGTTTCTTAGATGAAAATAATAAATGCACAATAAATGATGCGAAACCAAAACAATGCAAAACTTTTCCATACTGGAATGAATATATGGATAAAAACGGCAATTTAATAGCCGGAAAATTTAACAGACCATGCAAAGGTGTTAAAATAAAAAAGTAGATTTTTATTATTTCCTTTTTTACAAAAATATTATATAATAATATACGTATATTTTTGTTTTAGGAAATCCAAATAATGAGTAATGACTTAACCACCAAATACGATATTTTAACTGTTAAAGAATTAAAAACCATAAAAGATCAGCTAGTATCACATAATATCCCCCTATTTAGAACAGATAAAGAAAAAAAAATTATTCCATTTCCAACAGAACAATTAAGCCTTATAATAGATAATGAAAAATACAATAACCTAAAACTATATATCCCAAAAAACTTTTCAGTATTTATAGAAGAGTTCAAATCTATAACTCAGGCCGATAATTCTTCAAATGCCTCCGATACAAATCAGCCTTATGTTTTCAGAACGCCTAAAGAATCTGAAAAAGAGATGGGCAAAAGAATATCTGAAATCTCTAAAATGACTTACAAAGAAAAAGTAAGTACAATAGAAAGCTATAATACTGAATTAAAAAAAATAGTAGTAGATGAAGAAGTAGGAATAAATAAAAATACAGCCCAGCAAATAGTTAATGTAGGTAATGATGTAGGATTAATAGCCAAAGTTACTATGTTTGAGAGTATACAAAAGATTAAAGGTGAAGAAATTACTCAGGAACAGGCTAAAATAGAAAATCAGGAAATTACAGAAACTACAACTAACCTAGTTACGACTATAGTAGATATGCTTTCTAAAAATACAGAAACACAAAAAGTTTTTGATGAGCTTAGAAACTATTCTGACGGCGGAGTAATGTCGCACTCTAACAGGGTATTTATCTCATATGTTAATTTTATGGCTTTTTATAACAACCTAATTAACAGAAGGCATTTAGTACATAAGATAAGAACTTCATACACTAATAAATATAAAAAATTCTATGAACAAGTTGAGGCAATGTTCAGCAAAGATAATATACGCAAAAATTTAGCTACTGTTGAAGACTGTATTGACAAAGGAATAAAAATCATAGAAGAGAGAGAGATGAATCTTTATTCTGTAGGTGCTTTGCTTCATGATATAGGTAAGGTTAAAGATTTAGACTATTTTGAAGGAGCTAACGGCAGAGATTATGAAAGAATAAAAAAGCACTTATTTAATAGCTATGCTCTTGTAAGTCAGACTTCTGAATATCCGCTTGAGGTTATATTAACTGTAGCTTTACACCATGAGTATTACGGATTAGGATACGGACCTTATGATCATCTTTATAAATTAAAATTAGCAAAAGATCCTCATTTCCAAATACAGAGAATAATGACATATGATGCTAAGGCTATAGATGAATGTGAGGCTTTTGCATATTTCCCTGCTAAAATGCTTGAGATTATAGACGTATATGATGCTCTAATAGACCCAGCACGTAAATACAGAGGCGGTAAAACTTTCACTCCAGAAGAAGCCCTTAACATTATGAGAGAAGATTTTGTAGAAAAGCATGTTAAATTAGACCCTATACTATATGATGTATTTGTAGAGTTTTTGAGTAATTCTATAAAGCAGGATTTAATGGCATGCAAATTACTCTAAATTATTAAACAGTATGCTTTTTTCGAAATTATTTTTAGTGATGTAATTATAATATAATTGAAATTTATATTAAAAGCGAAATTTTTTATAATGTTTGTGTATACTGGAACGATTTTATTTTGTTAGCGGATGCACTTCATATAGAATTCTCAACTTTTTTACCGCACAAAAAAGTTGAGAAAAACGCAATTACTAGAACTTTATATTTTAAAGATATCTATTAAATGTATGGTAATACCCGAAATTCAGGCTACACCTTGCATACGGCACGCAGAGCGTGGCACAACTGTATACTTTGCATGGTAAAGTCTAGCAAACAATAAATTTGAAAAATTAACTTTTGACAAACTGCATTTCTTTAGTCATACATAAAAATAAAGCCCATAGAATATAATTCTGCGGGCTTTAAATTCATCAACAATATTATTTCTTTTGTATTATTTTTTGATTGCTTTATTTCCGCCTTCTTTGGAGTTTATCAATGCCTCTTCAGCTTTCATCATACCAGCAGTTTTTTCTGTTTTATTTAAGTTAGCATTATCAGTTTTAGAAACTTCACTCTGTGTAGCTGTATTTATTTGAGATTCACTTGCAGCTCTCAAATCACCAAATTCATTATTGGCATTTCCATTTCCGTCATCATCAGCAGAAGGTCTTGTAATAATTTGAGCCTTATCAGCTAAAGAAGATTGAAATACCTTTGCTGCTTCATCTTCACTTTGAGCCTCTCTTACTTGAGAAACAGCAGCAGCCTCAGAAGCCATTAAATTACCGCTTGAATGTACTATCATAACATCTTCAGGACGTACAGTAATAAGTCCGCTTTCTGTTCTTACAGCAAGTGCAACTCCAGTATCATTTTCCATAACCATTTCAACTGGTCCCAAAAATCTATTTCCAGCCTCGTCCATAACCTCAACACTCTTTCCAAGCATAGAATATCCTGTTTGGCTTGAATAAAATGTTTTCATAGAGTCAAGATTTTTATTAACCTCAGTCATTTGTTCAACAGATGAGAATTGTGCCAACTGTGCTATCATATCTCTGTTATCCATAGGAGAAAGAGGGTCCTGATGGCTCATTTGTACTGTAAGGAGTTTTAAAAAGGCATCTTTACCTAAAGAGTTCTGGGTAGGATCTCTTTGAAAATTATTCTGCAGGTTATAAGCTCCTACCTCTTGTTTTAATATTTTTATTTCTCTCTCTGACATTTTTAAAGCGTCTGCTGATATCATCTTCTTATCTCCTTAAAAAATTATCTCTAAACTACCATATTTTTTGAATAATACTTATATAAGTAAATTCAATTTTCTTGTAGGAACTATATATGATTTTATATCGGCTTTTACTTCTTCGGCATTATCAATATTTTCAGAAGCAAATCTATTTCCGATATTATCCAATTCCTCACCGAAGCCTCCGTCATTATTAGGCATGTCCTGTCTTAACATTACATCAAAGCCTTCTATATTAATTCCTATTTCATTTAATGAAGTTATAACAGTATCCAAATTTTTAGTAAATATATCTTTAACATCAGCATTATCAACGAATATTTTTCCTATCAAATTATCTCCATCCATACTTATTTTTAATCTTACCTTTCCTAAATATTCTGGATTAAGACTCATTAATACTTCGCTTTTTCCGTTATTAACAGCAACCTGAGCTTTTTCTACAAGTTTACCCATTAAGTCTTGGAATTTTATCATGCTGTCTGTAAGGTTGGTACTGTTATGTGTTTTTGATACATTATTATTATAATGATTGTATCCTTTTAAATTAGCACCTTCTGCAGAATCTTTCATGTTTATTATTGTAAGTTCTGCACCTTTATCATCTGAAATAGTATTATTTACTGTACTATTATTATTTTTTACTTCTACATTATCTTTATCATATTTATCTGCATATTTACTTTCTACATTGTCTGCATTATTGGCAATATTAATATCTGAAATACTGCTGTCAAAATCTATAGCAGGCTCTTCTGTATTAATAGTTTCTATTTTTTTATCATTGTCTTTGTTTGAAGCGATTTTTATTTCTTTATTGACATCAGTCTCTTTTACTTCAACATTGTCTTTAATATCATCAGTTAATACTTCTTTTTTATCTTCTTCATCGTTATTACTATCTATCATAGCTTTAATTGTTTCTAATGATGCTATTAAATCTTCTAATTCTTTTTTATCTTCTTCATCTAAATCTTCTAAATTTAGTGCTTCTATTTGTTTTTTTATGCTTTCTATATCCTGAGTATTTTTAGCATTTTCTTTTTTATCTGCTTTATCAGATTTAGCAATAACAACTTCTGCATTTTCTTTACTATTTACCAAAACTTTTTTATCATCATTATTATCGGAAGCATTTTGAATTATTAATTTAGCTTTTTCTTTTGTTAGTGCCAATTTTTCTTTTAATGACATGTTTTCAGAATTAGTTTTATCAGTTTTTTCATGAACATTATTATCAGCTTTTATTTCATCTTTATTTTCTTTTACAGTTTTATCATCTGTATTGTTAGAAACTTTATTTTCTTCACTATTAGAATCTTCTGAACTTTTATTTATATTGTTTTCGGAATGATTCTCTTTAGATGATATTTTTTCTTCTGCTACTGAAGAGTTTGTAATATCATCACTTTCATAATTGTTATAATCATTATTATATTCTTCATAATCATTATAATTTTTCGGGCTGTAATCTTCAGTATTATTTCTTTCTACTATCTTATTTGAAACACTTGAAGGAGCTGAATAAATATCTTCAGTCTGTGTTTTATTAAGCATATTAGCAAAAGAATCATCATAGCTGTAATTGTTCAAACTGTATGTATTATTGTTAGATGAAACATTAGTATCAACAAAAGATAATAAATTTCCTAATCCATTTATCATAATTTACTTCCTAATTATTAGTTTTATTACTATTATGTTAATATTCGGAAGTATAAAAATTTACTTTACGAAAATATTCTGTATACTTGACATTTAGATACAAAAGCATATACTTAAATATATGTTTATACTTTATCAAAAATAGTATTTATAGTTTATTAATTAAATATTTTAAGGAGTTTTAGATGATAGTAGAAGAAGTGTTAAAGCAAAATCTTAAAGGAGAGAAATGGCTGTTTTCTCCGAATATACCTTCTAATAAATTAAATGGAGCATGTTCTGTATTTGACGGATTAGAACCAAACAAAATAATAGCATTATTTGATAATACATTATTAGGTTCTGGAAAAGCAGGATTTGTTCTTACAGGTGCTAAATTGTATTATAAATCATTTATATCTGGAAGCGATAAATTTGATATAGAATATTCTAATATATCATCTATAAAATTGGAAGAATCTTCTGACAAAACTAATTATATATCAATACAGACAAAAGATAATAATACATTAAATACTTATGAAGAAGATATAGTAAGTTTTGATTATAATAATTTTATATCTGTTATTACAAGTTTAATATCAGAAGGCATATCATTTAAAGAAGAATCTCAAAGTGTGCCTTTAGAAAATGAAGATACATCTGTTAAAACTAATTTTTTGAAGATATTAATAAATCTTTTAAGTAATGAAGAAGGAAATTTGGATGCAAAATCATATGCCTCTATTATACAGCTTATAAGCAGACTTAATTTTTCTAAAGAAGAAAGAATTGCAACAAGAGAATATATGCTTGGAGAAAGTGATATAAAAACTAATGATGAATTATTATCTGAGATAAAAGAAAAAATGCCTGAAAATAGATTGCATGAACTGCATATATCACTTATAAAAGAATCAATCAATGCTTTCAGAGCTAAAAATAATATAAATCCATATGTTGCAGGAACTTATAAACAAGATGAAAACATATCTGAATTAAAAAATAAATTGAATATATCAGATGATGAAATATCATTAATAGAAGAAAGTATTATTAATGATGATAAAATATTTCATGATAGAGATGCTTCAGATGATAAAATAAAAGAATTATTCACCGATATGGCAGGAAAGGCTGCAGCAGTTGGCGTACCTTTGGCTGCTGTTTATTTGACAGGTACTGTTGGATTTAGTGCTGCAGGACTTACAAGCGGTCTTGCTGCTCTTGGAATGGGAGGAGTTTTAGGTTTTTCTTCTATGGTAACAGGTATAGGTGTTGCTTTAGTAATAGGAGTTGTTTCTTATAAATTAGTTGGTAAAGGAATAAGAGCAATAACAGGAGATGATTCTGAAAAGTATAAACAAAGAGAGTTCTTACTTCAAAATGTTATGAAACAGTCGCAAAGAGCTTTTAATTTATTAATAGAAGATATAAATTATCTTACTTCAAAAGCAGCTGAATTACTTAAAAATAATGATGTGAAACAGGAAGTAATAACTAATTTATATAAAAAAATTAATGTATTAGCTTCTTCTCAAACGGCAATAATGGATAATTCTGATTATGCTGAAAAAGAAAAAATTATAATACATTTACCTAAATATTTAGATGTAAATAGATTAAATACTCTTACTTCTGATGCTACATTGAAAGAGTTTAGGGATTTCATAATAAATTTTTATGAAGAAAAAGAAATAGAAACAGAACAAGGAAATAAAAATGTATTTGTATTAGATGAATCAAATGAATTGGAAGATTTAGAGGAATTACTAAATTGCCTAAATGATATAGGATATAATGATATTAAAAATATAGCTGCTAAATCTATAGGACAGGGAATAGAAAATTTAGGTAAAAATATAACAAGTAATGAAACAGTTGCTAAGGCTATGGAATCTATTACCAATAATGAAACAGTTGCTAAAACTATGGATGCTGTTGGAAAAGGATTTATGAAA
This sequence comes from uncultured Brachyspira sp., assembly GCF_949287625.1. Classification (GTDB taxonomy): domain Bacteria; phylum Spirochaetota; class Brachyspiria; order Brachyspirales; family Brachyspiraceae; genus Brachyspira. Next base: position 18,964 of record NZ_CASEGO010000025.1, read on the forward strand.
GGTTTTGGAAGTTTGAAAGATAAATTTGGAAAAAAATAATAAGTAGGCTTATTTATTTTTTATATACTATAGAGAAGTTATTATATTAATTTCTCTATAGTATTTTTGCAAGGATATTAATTATGGATAAAAAGACGCTTAAAGATGCAGAAAAAGCTGCTTTGGTGCAGGCCAATCAATATTCGAAATCAGTAGAAAATATTGATAAATTAGACAATCTATTCAATAAAATAGCTGATAAAGATAAAGAACAATTAGCAAATCTAAAAGATTTAGATGAGAAAGCAAATCAGCTTCTCAAAGCTAGAGGTATAGATCCAAATACAATAGCTAAAGAAGATATTGACATTTCAAAATTTGAAAGACGTCAGAGAATGAAAGAAGCTAGAGCAAAATTAAAAGCACAAAAACAAATTAGTGAGGAATATGGTATCAATCTTATAGAAACAATAGATGAAGTTGATGATTGGGATACTTATATTCAAAGAGTAGAGGAATATGCAGATAAATATAATGTTGATTTAGAATCTGATCCGTATAGGCAATTATTAACTCCTGAGCAGTATAAAAATATAATAGACGAATATCATTTGAAATTTGGAAAAGTAGAATGGTGTGCGGCAGATTATGCTGTAGTGGGTCTTTCCGTGCTTACAGCTGTTTTAACAGATTATTTTTTAGTTGCCGTTCCGCCTGTTAATACTAAGAATGGTATAATAGATAGTGCATATTTAACAAAATTTAAAAAAGATAATCCTACTATGCAAAGCAGTCCTATAACAAAATTTTTATTAGAGCAGAAAAATAAAGTAATGAATGCTAAAAAAGGAGACAATAAAGTTTTGAGAATGTTAAAAATATATCAGGGTAAATTGGAGCAGTTTGCTAAAGTTCCATTTGACCCTGCTACTAGCGGACATGAACCATTATTGAAGGGATTGGGAATAACACCTAAAGATCATAGAATCAAAAGTTTAGGTCATGATCCATTATTTGGAATAATTTTTGGAGTTAGAGATATTATGACAGGTAAGATGACTTTAATAGATAATGACTCTAATAGACTAAGTTTGTATAGGAGTAATTTTAATAATATTGAGACGAATCCCATTAAAGCATTGATAAAATGGATTTGTCATATAATATCCGATATACCAACTACAAAAGGAGTTCCAATACCAGGTTTGACCTTATTAAGGGCTATTAATATGCAAACCCCATTTAAACTTGGACCTAAAGGAGAGGAAGTATCTTTAAATTATTTGATAACTTGGATGTATAAAAATGGATATACATTAGATCATTTTATTACTATGTCTATTGTACCTATGATAATAGAGCTTTTTATAGGTACATATTATACAGTCTCTAATTTTGAGCTGCTTCATAAAATGGAAGATTATAAAAGAAAAGAAGATGTTAAACTACAGTCTATGCTGGCTTTGGCACATACTCTTACTATGGGCGGAAATATAGCTAAAATGGCTTTTATGGCTTGGAATCCAACGGCTTTTAATTTAGCAGAATGTTTGCAAATGGTGAGAACTTGGATGAAACTCTATCAAGCAGAAAAAACTAGAGATTTAAAAATAAATAAAACTTTATACTTAGGATGGGAAGAGTTAAACTATAATTATTAATAGACTTATTTCAAAACTAAATTTATTAATATTTATAAATTTTTAATTTAATATTTTTTCATTATAATGCGGCTTTGACCACCGCTCTGGTGATTACGAAAAATCCCAGTTCTTTTATGACATCTGTCCGCCTGAGACCGAAGGAAGTACCGTTAGGTATGGCGTGGTATAAAATAACCAAAATAACTGCATCTTATAATTTGAATAATGATTTTATACAACATATAAAACATTTACTTGTGTAATAAATTAATATTATACAATTTAACATAAAACAACAAACTCATAAAATTATTTGTCAAGTACTTTTGAAACAAGTCTAATATACAACATTAACCAAAACTTTATTATTGGAAGCATTTTGAATTATTAATTTTAGCTTTTTCTTTTGTTAGTGCCAATTTTTCTTTATAATGACATGTTTTCAGAATTAGTTTTATCAGTTTTTTCATGAACATTATTATCAGCTTTTATTTCATCTTTATTTTCTTTTACAGTTTTATCATCTATATTGTTAGAAACTTTATTATTTTTATAAAAAATAAAGCTGAAAATCATTCAAGAACTTTCAGCCTTATTAGTATCTGTAGTATATGTATTATTATCTTAGTTTAAAGAAATCTATCAATTTATTTAAGTTTTGAGCCTCATTAAGAAGTAATTGAGAAGAAGAACTAGCCTCTTCTACCAAAGCAGCATTTTGCTGTACAGAGCTGTCCATCTGTCCTATTGCTGTATTAATTTGATTTATTCCAGTTTCTTCTTCTTTTGCTGCCGCATTTACTTTCTGCATTATACTTGAAGCTGTATCCATACTTTCAGAAATTTGTACAAATATATCCTTAGATTCTTTAACACTTTCAGCAGCTAAATTAATTTTATCATTACTGTCAGCTATAAGGGATGTAATATTTTTTACAGACTCTTGAGTATTCTGAGCTAAGTTTCTAACCTCGCTTGCTACCACTGCAAAACCTCTTCCCTGATCTCCTGCACGTGCAGCCTCAACAGAAGCATTAAGAGCAAGTATATTTGTTTGAAAAGCAATACTTTCTATGATTTTAGTAATATCCATAATTTTTGAGCTTGATACATAAACATCGTCCATTTTTGCCACGCTTTCTTCTATTATCACTCCTGCTTTTTCAACATAATTTTTTGATTTCATTACTATTTCAGCACTTTTATTTATATCAGAAGCAGCATTCTGTATATTAGAAGCCATTTCGCTCATAGTAGAAGCAGTTTCTTCCAAACTAGAAGCCTGCATCTCTGTTCGGCTTGATAAATCATTGTTGCCGGAAAGAACTTCATTAGCAGCATTTTCAACTGATTCTGATGATTGTTTTATTGTATTCATTACATTATTCAAATTACCCAATATACTTTCTATTGCTCTTGCTATATCTCCCCATTCATCTTTTCTATCAGCAAATCCCGGAGGAGTTTGCCAAGAAATATCTCCTTTTGATAGCTTCATTAAATCCTGAGATAATAATTGAATAATAAATATAACATTTCTTTTTAATATTAAAGGTGTAAGTATAGATACTATTATAAGCATTAAAACAGCTATTATAATCATTATATTTCTTATATTGTTGCTGTCTTCAAATATTACATAATTAGGTACTAATATTCTCATACCCCAATTTTGCCCTGTTTGAAGTTTTATAGGGATAAATACATATGTAGCCATAGTTTCTAATGCTATGCTGTATTCTTCATATATTATAGTCTGACCTGCTTTTATTTTTTCTAATACCTGATTATTTTTGTATCCTGGGTATGCATCATAAATATTCTTACCTACAACATTTTCATCAAAAACATCATACAGTATAGAGCCGTTATGATCAAATAATGCAGTTTTAGTATTTTCAAAAGGCTTTATATTTTCCATTATAGGACGAAGCGAATCTATAAATATATCAACTCCTGCAACGCCGATTATTTTTCCGTCATTTTTTATAGGTATAGACCAAGTATTCATCTTAACCATTTTACCGCCTACTTCAAAATCATATACCGATGTAATATAAGTATTTCCGCTGCTTATAGGAGCTGTATAATAATCACTTTTTAATTCTTCTGAAGTCATTCCTCTGCTTGCAGCTGAAGCATTATTTCTATATACATAGTCTGAGAACATACCATCTGAAACTGAATAGCGGGGATCATTTATATAATCAATATCATTTCCTAAAGTATTAGGCTCAAATACAAGAAATAAAGCACCTGTACCTTCAGATAAGGTAGAGAAAAAATTTAGAGCTGTATTTCTATATACATCTCTGTTTCTCTCTCCAGACTGATATAAATTATCAACAGTAAACTCAAATACATTCAAGCTGTCAAGAGATTCCTGAACTATATTTTCTAATTTTGAAGCTTCTCCCTTAGCACTTTCATTTAATATTTTATATGACAGTTTTTTAGTAACATTGCTTACTGATAAAATATTAACAATGCTTGATATTATAAGCATGATTGAAAAAGGAATTAATATAACCATACTTATTTTAAATTGCAGACTATGCAGCTTTATCATAGGAAACTCCAAATATGTAATTTTTTCCATTATACAATAATATGTATTTATACTCAATTATTTTATTAATTAAGAAAATATAAAATTACAAATTTTAAAATCATAAATAAAATAAATTTGTTATTTAATAGCTTTTAGTATATAATATATGCTATATTTTTATATTGTAAAATTGTAAAAGAGTTATGGATAAAGAGAGTATAATTAATGCTGAAGAGACTTCTTATGATAAAGAAGAAAATAATAATTCTATAAGACCTAAAGGTTTTGATGATTTTTTGGGACAGAATAATATAAAATCAAAATTAAAAGTTTTTATAAATAGTGCCTTAAAAAGAGATGTTTCTTTGGATCATATATTATTTTACGGTCCTCCCGGGCTTGGAAAAACAACACTTGCTCAAATAATAGCAAATGAAATGGGAAGCAGTATCAAAGCAACATCAGCACCTATAATAGAACGTCCTGGTGATTTGGCTTCTATACTTACAGCTTTGGGGGAGAAAGACATACTTTTTATAGATGAGATACACCGTCTTAGAACAGTTGTAGAAGAGGTGCTTTACTCTGCTATGGAAGATTTTTTTGTGGATATAAAAGTAGGAGAAGGTACAAGTGCCAAAAGTTTTAGGGTAAAACTTCCTCATTTTACTTTGATAGGTGCTACTACTAGAAGCGGTTTGTTAAGTACGCCTCTTTATGACAGATTCGGAATAGTAGAGCGTCTTGAGTTTTATACTAATGAAGATTTAGCAAATATAGTAAAGAGAAGCTCCAAATTCTTGGATATAGATATAACAGATTCTGCAGCTCTTTCAATAGCTTCAAGATCAAGAGGCACACCTAGAATAGTTAATAGACTTTTAAGGCGTGTTTTTGACTTTGCTACTGTACATGATGTTTTAAAAATAGATGAAGAGTTTGCCTGTGATTCTTTGGAAAAACTTGGTATAGATAAAAACGGCTTTGAAGCACTTGACAAACTTTATTTAAATACTATTATTAAACACTATAATGGAGGACCTGTAGGAGTTGATACCCTTTCAGTTTCTTTATCCGAACAGATAGAAACTATAGAAGATGTTATAGAGCCTTATTTGATACAGTCTGGATTTATAAAAAGAACCCCTAAAGGAAGAGTAGCAACAAATAAGGCTTATTCATATTTAAATCTTTCATCAAGACTTGACGATAATTTAGGAAGAGGTTTATTTGATGATTTTTAAGGAGGAGTATTATTTTAATAACAGATGATAATATAACAAAAGAAAAAAAATCCAATGCTCAGTTGGATAAATATTATTTAGAAGAAACTTCAAAAGATGTAAAAGGACTTGCAAATAAATTCGTTAATAATTTTAAAACTACATCTAATAATACTGCATCCGATAAAACTTCACATTTTGATATAAGCTATAAAAAAAATACTAAATTAAAAATAAAAAGATATAAAGCACCTAGATCTAAGGTAAAGTTTAGCAGAAGTAAAAAAGTTTTTCAAAAGATATATAATTCTACATACGGTATAAGGCATTTCTTCTGCTCTATCATAGAAGCAATAAAAAGAAAAGGCAATCATGAAAGAAGCATACTTATATTTTATGATGATGAAGAGCATGCTGTAAGACTTCCTATTAATAATTTCATGATAACGTTCTTACTTTTGGTATTTTCTTCATTAGTATATACTGGATATGATGCCTATAATAAACAAAAAGAAGCTAGAGAGTTTTATAATACTCTTTCTGCTAGAGAGGCTAAAACTTATACACTTATAGAAGATTATAAAAAGTCATTAACCAGATTTTCAAAGGCATTGGCCGATTATAATAATATCATGAGAACAATATCTTATGCAATAGATTATAATGATGCGGCTGCATTTAATAATAACAATATTAATTATACTGAATCTGCCAATATAAACAAAATGCTTGCTGAAGTAGATGCCTATCAAAAAAATATTTTGGCATTTATGGATGTATCTCCAAAAATACATAAAGAAATACCATTAGGCTGGCCTGTTGCAGGAGGCGGACGTATATCAAGCGGTTTCGGAGCAAGACTTTCGCCTTTTAATCAGGAGAAAAGCTATCACTATGGCGTAGATATAGCAGGTCCTTACGGAACACCTATAATAGCAGTTGCTGACGGAACTGTTACTTTTTCAGGCTGGAGAAACGGATACGGCTGGTTTGTACTTATTACGCATGCTAACGGATTTCAAACAGCTTATGGGCATAATTCTAAATTGTTAGTAGACTACGGAGAGAAAGTTAAACGAGGACAGAAAATAGCTTTAATAGGAAATACAGGACGTACTACTGGAATACACTGCCATTTTGAGGTGAGAGTGGGAGGAGACCATAAAAATCCTATGCCTTATTTGAGTGCCAGATTCTAATTTCTCTGAAATTAATAAACTATTGCTTTTCTATTACTATAATGTGAAGTAAGGCTAATAAAATTACTTGGTATTGCTTAGGTATAATACATGTTTTTAAGCAATAAAAATTAAAAGACAAATAAAAATACTTGTCATTTCATAATGTCAGGGATTTTTTATTTATGATTATTCAATTTTTGATAGCTTCCCTTCGCTTACAGTATTATCTGTATTTTCTATTCTTAATGTCATATATGTATCATGGAAAACAAAAGTATAATTATTTCCGTCTTTAGATGTATTATATGAAATATCATCTGTTTTTACCAATTCTTCTTTTGATATTGTAAGTTTTTTATCATATACATTTCCGCCTTCAATAGTAATTTCTATTGAGCTGTCTTCATTAACTATTAATGTACATTTATTGGTTATAAGCTGTCTTACATTTGATGTGGTATTGATAGTTCCTTCATATCTTGCTGCATATTTATTTAATTTTACTATAGAATCATTATTAAAACAGCTTAATATAAAGATACTAATAAAAGATGATAAAATTATAATTTTCTTTTTCATAAACCCTTCCCAATTTAATATATTATACATAATACATCTTATTTATTTTATTATCAATAGACATGTTGCAATTTTATACATATAGCTATTATATTTATAAAAAGAAATATTTAGCTGCTGAAAAGAAATAATACTACTGTTATATACTAAAAATTTTTAAGTTTGTCAATTTTTTGTTGTTCTTTTTCCCGCCGCAAAAAGAACCAAAAAGTGCAAGTATTAAAATTATTATTAAATCG
>NZ_CASEGO010000026.1 GCF_949287625.1 uncultured Brachyspira sp.
TATGCAGTCTTTTTGCTTCTTTGGGTCACCAAAAGAAGTGGGGGTGCGGGGGCTAGTCCCCGCAATTATAAATAAAAATAGTTTTGAAACAAGTCTAATTTTAAAATTATAAATACTATGTTTTACATGCTGTATGATTTATTATTTCAGTATATAAATATTTAGTCTTTTGTGAATTGTATCCGAACTTGTCTAGTATATACCTAAACAACTATAGTTTGTCAATTTTTTATCCAACTTTTTCCCGACGCACACCATACTTAACACTACTTCCTGCGGTCGCAGGCGGACTTCTTCAAAGTTGCTGCCAAAGGCACGCTTCGCTAAAGTGCAAGTCTAAAATAATACTAAATAGTACTAATTATGTTTTATATGTAGAATAAATTACTAAATTTAGCCTGAAATATACCCTTTCGCGACTGCGGTCTGTGCCTGCTTCTTTTGTGACGCTGTCCACATCGCTCTGCGTGCCGTAGGCAAGGTGTAGCCCAAATTTCGGGGTATTATCATATATTTAATACATATCTTTAAAATATAAAGTTCTAGCAATTACATTTTTCGTGAAGCGTATCCGAAGGATAAAAACTTTGGCGAAGCCCGTAGGGCGTGTGCATCAAAAAACTCAATAATTCTATATAAAGTGCATCAATTGAGAAAATAAAATTGTTCCAGTATATATAAAAAATATTAAATGCCCCACCACTGAGAAGCATCAGCCTGATATGCCCATCTGTATGCATTATCAGATGTTATCCAAATTTTAGCTAGGCTATTTCCGCCAGTTTGTTTGAATACATAAAGCCCATTAAGAGAATAAACTGCTTCACTATCAAATGATGCGTCTGTATTATTTGTTATATTAACTATGCTGTTAAAATTGGTTTGATATCCGAAGTATTGAACACCCCAGCCGCTATTTGCCGTAACTTTTCCTCCAGTTGGATCCATAGTTCCTACTTGTATATTGTTAGCTATTAATGTTGTACCTGATCCTGTATCTTCTGGTCTTGGTATTACAGGACATACTGTACTTATAGGTGTTTCTATGTATTTTTTATCTACTAAATTATTTGTACCATAAGCTGTAACAGCTACATAATATAAAGCACCATTGTTGAATGTCATTGATGTAGTAGGAACTTGTATCACAAAATTCGTTCTAGTATGATTTGAGCTTATTATAGTTGGATATGTATTATTAGCATTTTGTATAGCATTATCAGGCTGAGTGAATGTTTCTGAAGTTCCAGCATATATATTGAAACCTGCAAAGTCTGAAGCTATTATGCCAGACCAAAAATCTATATATATAGCATTATTACTTGCTATAGCTTTTATATCATAAGGTGAATTATATTCATCAACTACAGTAATAAGTTCTTCGCTGCAAGAATAAAATAAAAAAATTATAGGCACAATAAAAATTAATATCTTTTTCATAAATCAATAACTCAATATATTAGCAGCTGTTTGACGGCAATAATCTACTACTGCACTAGTACCGCTAACACTCCTTACATATATTTTTCCATAATAGGAATTATTACCATCTGTTATTTTTACTAAATATAGTCTGTTTGCTTTTACTTCCAAATCAATATTTCCATATCCATTTTCTGGCGGTACAACAATATCATCTAAAGAACTTCCAGCAATAACCATCATAGAACCATTAGCAGCATTTCTAAAATATAATTTTCCGCCGCTCTCTATTAATGCTGCTAAATCTCTTCCATCTATATTTAAACTATTATTTAGATTTACTGTCTGATTTAATGCTTCAGGTCTTGGAGTACCCATTTTTACAAAATTATCATAATAATAGTAGCTTTCTAATTGAGGAGTTATTTGATAAGATGATACCCAAACATATATAGGTATTCCATTAGGTAAATCTGTATCTTTTAATGTATCTACATCAGTACTGTTAGTGGAATAATATCCTCCTACTTCTATAGTAAATGAATATTTTTTTACAGTTGCAGATTTTAATTCTGTCATAGTTGGAAGAGCTTTTTGCTGATTATATAATCTGTATTTTCTCGGATTTGTACTGTCTCCAAAATATATATTGTATCCGCTGAAAGAAGGTTCATTATTTTGTGCTTCAAACTCTACAACCAATTTATTTTCACCTGGTACCACTTTAGTAATATAAGGCTGATTTAATTCAAGAGTAATTCCTGTAACATCTGGAAGTCCGCATGAAATAGCAAATAGAATAATTGCAGATATAAAAAGTTTTTTAACTATGTTCATACTATGAATTATAATATAAAATATAATTATATCAATACTTATTTGTTGGTACTTCCAAATCCCCCCTCGCCTCTTCGAGTATCTGAAATGGAATTAACTTCTTCAAAATCTATTTTTTCAACTTTAGCAAAAACCATTTGAGCTATTCTGTCTCCATGATTTATTGTAAATGGAGTATCTGTAAGAGAAGCCAATATAATTTTTAATTCTCCCCTATAATCACTATCTATTGTAGCAGGAGAGTTTAGGCAGAATATACCATTTTTTAATGCTAAAGAACTTCGACTTCTGATTTGAGCTTCATAACCTTCTGGTATTTCTATAAAAAGTCCTGTTGGCACTAATACTATATCATTTTTATTTAATGTTATTGGTTTATCTAAATTAGCATGCAAATCCAGTCCAGATGAGCCTTCAGTTTGATATTTAGGCAAAGGATTAGAAGATTTATTAATAATTTTAATTTTAAGCATTATTTTCTCCAATTGCTAATAATTTTTAATATAAAACAATTATATATAAAAAATGAAAAAAATAAAACATAATAAATTATCTAAATAAAAAAGATAATATAAGTATGATTATAAGTGCGGTAATACCTTGTACAAAAGTAGCTAAAGTTCTAGCCTTGTATGCATCTTTTACTTTTAATCCGGATAATTCAACAACTATCCAAAAATAACTATCATTAGCATGCGAAGCTATCATAGAACCAGCACCTATTGCCATTAATACTAGTATCTGTGATATAGGTGTAGTGAATCCTAATGTATTAAGCAAAGGAGCAAAAAGTGTTGCTACTGTAACAACAGCTATTGTAGATGAACCAAGCATTATTTTTAAAGCAGATGCCATTATAAACGGTAATATTATACCCATATTTAATGAGGCAAATATATGTCCTAACTCTGGTATAATTTTTGCTAGTTCTGTAGATTTTAATACTTCAGCAAAAGCACCGCTTGCACCAACTATTGCAAGTATACTTCCAGATGCTTTTATACCATCTCCTATCCACATAGCTATCTCTTCAGTATTGAATTTATGTGTTAAAAGAAGTGAGAATAGAAAACCTATAAATAATGCCATAGAAGGCTCACCCAAAAATATGAATATATTTTTTATAATACCATCTGACATTTTAAAAGAATCAAATCTTACGATACTTCCAATAGCCATTAATAAAATAGGAACAGCTATTGGTGCTAATGCTTTCCAAGCAGGCGGAAGCCCCCCTATATCACTTATTAAAGTTTCATAAGTAGGAGATTTATCCGGATAATTAGGCTTTTTTATATATTTTGATATAAATATACCATAAATTGCCCCCACTAAAGATGTAGGTATAGCTACTATTAAACCTATAAGAATGATAGTTAATAAATGTGCCTCAAGTCCGAATAGATTAACAACGGCAGCAGGTCCGGGAGTTGGCGGTATTAAGGCATGCGAGGCATAAAGTCCTGTAGACAATGCAACAGATAATGCTACTGGAGAAGCTCCGCTTTTTTTAGCAACAGCTTTTCTTAAAGGTGTAAGTATTAAATATCCAGAGTCACAGAAAACAGGTATTGATACTATAAAACCTAATATGTTCATAGCCAATGCAGGATGAGATTTTCCTACAATTTTTATTACTATTTCACCAAGTTTAAGAGCAGCACCTGACATTTCTAATATATTACCTATAATACTGCCAAGTACTATTATTATACCTACACTTGCCAAAGCATTGCCGAAACCTTTTCCTATTAATGCTGATATTTCTGTTATATAGTTATTATCCTTATTTGTTGGTATATGTAAAGTAAATGCCAAGAATATAGCTACTAAAATCATTGCTATAAATGGATGAACTTTAAACTTAATAGTTAAAATCATTACAACAATTATAGATATTGCTAACATAGCTATTACAAAATAACTAATCATTGAATATCCTTTGATTTATTTATGAAAAAATTAAAATGAAAATATTATGATGTTAATCTTCTTCTGGAACTTCAGCGTAAATATAGCCCTCTTCAAAAAAATCTAATAACTCTTTTTCAGCTTCTTTTGCTATATTTTCCATTCCATCTTCATATTCGATTTCTAGTATAAGATTGGCACCTTGAAATGCACCAAGTCCCATAATATTGAATACACTTTTAGCATCTGCTCTAACACCATTATACAATAGAAATATTCCTATATTAGAGTAGGCACTTTTGCTTGATATTTGTGATAAAACGCCTGCAGGTCTTAGATGCATTCCATTTTTGCTTTTGATTGTAACTACATTTGTTAATGTCATTAATTATCCTGTTGAATTTATTTTATATATTAAGTATAGTATATTTCTTTTTATTTTTCAATAGACTTAATTTTTTACAATGAAAGAAAAGTATAATTAATTTAAAATAATTTATTTTTTTACAAACTATAGTTGTTTAGGTATATATTAATATATAAATATAATCGTGTTTGTATAAACCTGTATTATTTTGTATGTTTTTGATGTAGATTTTAATTTTAATAATGGTATAATATGAAATACAAATAATAATTATTGGAGTTGTTTTATGGGAGTATTAAAGTACGCTATATTGGGGCTTTTAAATCAAAAGAATATGACTGGATATGATATAACTAAAGAGTTTGAAGAGATATTATGTGAATTCTGGAGTGCAAAACATAGTCAAATATATCCAGAATTAAAATCTCTTCATAAACAAGGTATGGTTGAATATAAGATAGAGATATCAGGCACTGTATTAGAAAAGAAATTGTATTCTATTACAGAACTAGGAAGAAATGATTTTATGAAATGGCTTGAATCAAAAATAGATATTCCACCTACATTTAAAGATGAGTTCAGACTGCAGTTATTTTTCTCTGATTGTTTATCAGAACAAACAAGAGAAGAATTGATCATGAATCATCTTGATCAGCATAAAAAAAGACTTGAATATTTAAAAAATAGTCAGAAAAAATTTAATGGAAGTATACCTGAAAAAAATACAAATGCTTTCAGCGATTATTTAGTTCTTATGGGTGCTATTATGCGTGAGGAAAACACATGCAGATGGCTTGAAAAATGCCTAGAATTATGTAAAAAATAATAATAAAATCTGCATTAGAATTATTTAGAAAACTATTGACAAATAATTTTAATAAACATTATAGTTTTTATATATAACTAAACAATTATATTTTGTCAAAAAATTAATTTATAGAATGGTATAAATTTATATTTATACCATTCTATAAAGACGATATTTTATTTATAATAAATAGTAAGTAATTATAATAAATTTATACACTAATATTCTATAGGAATAATAACCTACGCCTATTATAATTCCTGTTGTTATTAGTCTATTAAAGTGTACCCATAATATATCTTGTCCAAGCTTAGCTATTCCAAGAGCGGGTAATGCCCAGAAAGGTTGAATTATATTATTATAACTATCACTATAAGCTATAGCCATTGCAGTTTTGGCAGGATCAACACCTATTAATTGTCCTTTAGGATTATTATAGGATTTTGAAAATCCCGTTGTTTGATGACTGATGATACAAATACAGTAACTATTCCAGCACTGAATAATGTAACCTATTACCAAACCAAATCCCCAGTTAAGTATGCATGCTACATATGATATTCACTAACAAAAATGATTCTATGTAATGGTGTTTTGAGTATATCTGATAATTTTATCAAGTATTTTTTTAAATGGAGGTACTAATACCAATACATGATCCTAACTAAAACTAACACCATCTGCATACATATGCCATTTCTCCAATGAGATACTACCCTTATAAATAATTGTTTGGTTAAAATAATACTGCAATAAATACAATAAAAGTTAATATAGAAGCAAATATATAAGCATCAGGCAAATATTTTTTCATAAATTCTGTAGAAATATATGCCAAACTTTCAAGAGCACCTTTTTATTTTTTTTATAAAAAACTGCTAATTCTATTATTTATACTTTATTATTTGTGAATAAAATATTATTTATAGAACATCTACTTTCTTTAAATTTTCAGATATTATTAATTGAGCTTCAGTATTTGCTTGTATATCTTCTACACTTGAAGTTGAAAATATTTCTACTAGTTCTAAACCTTTATCAGTTACATTCATAACACCTTTTTCTGTTATGATTTTATTTACTTGATTTTTAGCAGTCAAAGGAAGTGTGCAGTTTTTTAATATTTTTTTATTGCCTTTTGCTGTATGTTCCATAGCTACTATAACAACTTTAGAACCTACTACCAAATCCATAGCTCCTCCCATACCTGGAACCATTTTTCCGGGAACCATCCAATTTGCCAAATTACCTTTTTCATCTACTTCCAAAGCTCCAAGTACGGTAACATTAACATGTCCGCCTCTTATTATAGTAAAAGATATTGAGCTATCAAAAAATACTCCTCCTTCTTTAACTGTTGCAAATCCAGCACCTGCATTAGTGATATTTGGATTCTCTTTTCCTTTTTCTGGAGCAGATCCCATACCAAGCATTCCATTTTCTGACTGAAGTATAATATTAATATCTTTGGGTATGTAATTAGCTACTTCTGTAGGAAGACCTATACCCAAATTTACTACATCTCCATCTTTTAGTTCCTGAGCTACTCTTCTTGCAATTATCTCTCTTGTTTTTTCTTTAGTTAATTCAGCCATTTTTATTCTCCTTTAACTATATAATTTACAAATATAGACGGAACGATTATTCTGTTAGGATCCAAACATCCGTCAATTATTTCTTTTACTTCTACAATAGTGATATAACTTGCCATAGCCATTAGAGGATTAAAATTTCTAGTTGTTCCATCATAGGATAAGTTACCGTATTTATCAGCATAATCAGCATATATTATGGCAATATCTGCATGTATAGCTTCTTCAAGTATATAATCTTTGCCTTGAACTTTTACAATTTGTTTGTTTTCTTCTACTATAGTACCCAATCCTGTAGGAGTTAAAATACCTCCAAGTCCTGCTCCAGCTGCTCTTATGCATTCGGCCAAACTTCCCTGAGGCATTAAAGTAATATCAATTTCTTTGTTATTCATTTGTTTTCCTGTTTCAGGATTTGTTCCGATATGAGAAGTTATTACTTTTGAAATTTGTTTGTTTACGATTAGTTTTCCATAACTTCTGTCTGGAAAAGCTGTATCATTAGCAATTAATGTTAAATTTTTTATGTTTTTTGTTGCTAGTAAATCTATAATACCGACAGCAGAACCGCATGCTAAAAATCCGCCAAACATAATTCTTGAACCGTCTTTAATAAAATTACAAGCCTCTTCTTTTGAAATTATTTTAGCCATAATCAATCCTTTTATAATTTTATTTTTTAAAATATTTTTATTAAATGTTTTTAGTATTTTTTTTATGCCAGTCTTTGTTGTAGCGATGTTCATTTACGAATAGAACCAATATGATTGTAAGAAAAGCAATACCTGCAAACACAATATAGGCATATCTTAAATTTCCTGTTAAATTTAGTACTATGCCATTTACTGCAAAACATAAAGAAGTAATAAAACCTTGAATAGGGAATATAACACTATTAACCTTATCAAATCCATGTCTTCCAAATATTGATGTAGGAAGCGAAGTAGTAAAGTTTGCTGATCCTCCGATAGCCATACCTATCATAAATATTGAAAGATATATACCTATCTTTGTTTCAGTTACATTTGATAGTAAAGCGATAATATACCAAATGCCAAACAGTATCATCGTTTTTTTGGTACCAAGTTTATCATCTATAATACCTATTATAAAAGATCCTACTGTACCTATACAAGCTAATAATGTCATTATTGAAATAGCCTGAACTTCTGTAAATCCCAATGACATATTTCTAACAACTAACTGACTCATAACACCAACAGAACAAATTTGAAAAAATCCAGTAGTTATGGCAGCAAGCCATAATTCTTTTACTTTTAAAAGAGAAATTATAGTCCAGCCTCCGTCATCTTCAGCATCAGTATGATATTCATTTTTATAAACTTCATCAGATACATTGTCCGGATTCATACCTCTTTCTTTTGGGGTATTTCTTATAAATAATAAACCTAATATTCCTAGAAAAATACAGCAAACAGCAGGAGCAATAACACCTTTTTGTATTCCAAAACTGCCTACTAAAATAGATATGATATGTACATAAAACGCTGAAGCCAAGTTATGCCCCATTGTTGTAATACCCATGACTATACCTTTTTTCTTAGGAAACCATTGGGCAACAAGCGTACCTCCAGAAATATAACCTGCTGACATTATACCGCCTGCAACAAAACTCATAGCTATTGTATATGTTATGATATTATTGGCATTTCCTATAAATATGTAGCCTATGCCGGCAATTATAGAAAATATACCAGATGTCATTCTGGCACCTATTTTTCTATTTATTTGTCCTATGATAATAAAGAATACAACTCCTACTATTCCTGCTATAGAGTTCATATTTAAAATTGTACCCGGTTTTTCTGAAAGACGTGCTGCTACGGCTGGAGAAGTAATATTGGAACCGTCATTTACAAATCCAACATAAAACCAAAACATTAATAGACAATAAATAATAGTTATCCAGCCTGCTTTACCAAAATTTATTATAGAATTTGCAGATTTCATTTTACACTTCCTTAAATTAAATTGTAATTTTTTGATTGATTAAATAAGTTATAGATTTATTAAATTAGTGAAAATAAAAAAATTTAGATAAAATACCCCTTAAGACTAATCATATATAATTAATCTAAAACAGTTATTTTAATGTTTTTAATAAACACTATTAGATAATAAAAAATAATGAAAAATATTTTTTACTTACAAATCAATCAATATCCTCATACAAGAGGTCATCCAAATCTGCAGCACCCTCTTTTAAATATTCTCCTTTTATATTACATACTGGGCAATTACCAAATTCATCTTGATACTCTGGAATTAAATCTATTGAATATTTAAATAATTTGCCACATTTCGGACATTTGTAATAAAAATATAAAGCTCCCCAACTCATACTATAATTATTTTAAACCTAATATCTGACGTGCTTCTTCTGAAGTAGCTGCTTCTCTTCCAAATAATTCTATTGCTTTTTTTGCTCTTTCTACAAACTGAACATTACTTTCTGCTAATTTTCCTTTACTGAACATAACATTATCTTCCATTCCAACTCTTATATGTCCGCCCATAGCTATAGCAGCATACATTATTTCCATAGCACTATGACCTACACCAAAACATGACCAAGTGGAATTAGGGCATAATTGTTCCATAGTCTCTTTCATAAATACCAAATTTTTTACAGAACCAGTTATACCATTAGCACAGCCCATACAAAATTGGAAGTGTAAAGGAGCTTTCAAAACTTCTTTTTTCAAATAATATGCTGCATTTGCTATCATACCTGGGTCAAATACTTCTATTTCTGGTTTTACATTATTTTCTTTCATAGTTTTTGCGAGCTCTTCTAAAAATGCAGGAGAATTAATAAAAAGTCCGCTGTTTAACCAGTTCATAGATCCGCAGTCATATGAAGCCATTTCAGGTTTAATTTCTTTTAAATGAATTTGACGTGTTTCATCTGTAGCATTAAGATCTCCAGAAGTTGTAAGATTAAGTATTATATCGCAGTCTTTATATGAACGAATAAGTTCTACAGTTTTTTTGAATTTTTCTTTATCCATAGTACCATTGCCATTATCATCACGCATATGCAAATGTGCTACAGCAGCTCCTGCTTTCCAGCATTCATATACATCTTTAGCTATTTCTTCAGGGGTTATAGGTACTGCAGGATTATTTTCTTTTTTTGGCCATGCTCCTGTTGGGGCAATGGTTATAATAGTTTTATTTTTTAAAGATTTATTTTCCATTGTTATTTTCCTTTAGTTATTTTTAATTTATACAGTAAAAAATTATAAATTATCAAGGCATTACAAAATGTAACATCTTGAAATTTAGGGATATTATATCTAATTATCTGCTTTGAACACCTGTACCGCAGTATAAATAAGTTCTGTCTGGTACATCGTTTATATCATTTTCATCTATTTCAGCTACACATCTAGCCATAGAACCATCACCCATATACCATCTTAATGGGAAACAATAAAATCTAAAGCGTTTTCCTGATACTTTATCCAAATCTCCGCCTAAGTTTTCAACTCCTACTATACCATGACCTAACATCATTTTATGGCAAGGCTCCCAAGTTCCCCAGCAGCCTATTTTTTCTAACTCACCAAATTTTTTGTCATACGCTTCTTTACCATGTATTCTTATGTACTCATCTTTGTCAAATTCAGCATAAGCCTCTTCGCCGAATAATTCTTTATACTCTTCTGTTATAGGTCTTCCAGAAGCACCTAACAAATTCATGCGAGTCATACCGTTATTGCCCATAGCAGTATGCAAAGGGTGATCCAATGCCTGCATATCCATAGCAACACATTTTACTTTATGATCTACAAACCATTTTCCAGCTTCTATACCAGTACCGCATGAATAATGATAATATTCTTTAGAGTCATCAAATTTACGATGCATACCAGTATTTAAACAAACTACCATACCTTCTAATTCACTAGGTTTTATATTAGCTCTTTTACAAGCATCTTCCAAATGTTCTCCAGTAATTAATCCCCAGCGAGGAACTTTTATTTCTAAACATACTGCATCGCCAGTATAAGCATCGATAGGCATTTCATGTGTATATCTAGCTCTTTTACCATCAAATTCTACTTCCATTACATGTCTAGGAGCATCGCAGTGAGTACCTGTATGCATAGTGCAGCCTATATATTGAGTTAATACTCCGCCTTTAGCCATAGTATGTTTACTGTCTATTAAAGGTTTGTCAAAATATGGCCATCGTGGAATTTCAGCACTGAAAGGATGTGTTAAGTCTACAAAAATTTTTTTACCCATAGGTAACCTCCGTTTATTTTTTATATATTTTTTTATTTATTATTAATTTTATTTGTTGTATATCATTTTTATTAAATATTCATTTAAAGCTGATTTTGATTTTTCTATATCTTCTTTTGTCCAAGTTTGGAAACCTTTACCTGTTTTGAATCCTAAGTTTCCTGCATCACATAATTCTTTTAGTAAAGGAGAAGGATTATGTGAATCACATAAATGTTTTAATACATAGTCATGAATGTTATAAGTTAAATCTGTACCAACCATATCAGCATTTTCCATAGGAGCCAATTGAGGAAGTCTTAAACCAAAACTATATTTAACAGCTTCATCTACAGTTTTAGCATCAGCTATGCCTTGTTCAACTATATATATTGCTTCACGCCATAATGCATGCTGCATTCTATTTGCTATAAAACCAGGTACATCTTTTTGCATATAACAGGTTTTTTACCAACTTCTTTTAAGATATTATAAACAGAATTAGCTACTTCATCACTTGAATAATCAGATTTTACTACTTCTACTAATGGAATTAAAAATGCAGGATTCCAAAAGTGAGTACCAACTAATCTTTCTTTATGATTAAGTTTTTTAGATATTTCTGTCGGACTCATAACAGACGTGTTTGTACAAAAATAAGTTTCTTTGCTTACAATTTTTTCTAATTCAGCAAATAAGTCCTGTTTCATTTCCATGACTTCAAGTACGCATTCTATTACCATATCAGCATTTTTTACTCCGTCAGAATTAATATCCTGAGTAAATTTTATTCTTGATAAACGTTCTTGAATTTCTTCTTCTGTTACTATTTGTTTATCTTTTAAAGCGGTCATATTCTGAGTTATACCTGCATGTACATCTACAGGAAATTTATCGTATATTGTAATATTCAAATCTTTTTTAGATGAAAATACTTGAGCAATACCTTTACCCATCATACCGCCGCCACATATTAATATATTTTTTATATCTTTCATTTTTATTTCCTACAATTATTTATTTTAATCAAATTAATTAAAATAACTGATTAAAACTGAAGTATTATTAAAAATATATGCTTCAATTAATATTTTAATTAGCCCAATATCCGCCGTCAGTAGCGATATTAGCTCCTGTCATAAAATCACTGGCACTGGAAGCTAAAAATATACAAGGTCCTACAAAATCTTCAGGTTCACCAAGACGTCCTATAGGCAAACGTTTTAAGAAATTTTTATAAACGGCACTTTCAGGATCAAACATCCATTCTGTTAAATCTGAACGGAACACTGTTGGATTTATTGTATTTACATTTATTTTATATTTAGCAGTCCATTCGCATGCCAAAGATTGTGCCATTAAATCTATTCCAGCTTTAGCAGTACAATAACCAGTATAATTTGCCATACCCATTTTTGATCTTGCTGATGAAACCATTATTACTTTTCCGCCTTTACCTTGCTCTATCATTTGTTTGCCTGCATATTTGCAATAAAGCCAAGTACCCTGAACATCAGAATCCATTATCTTTTTCCACATTGATAATTCTTGTTCTACTATAGGCTGAGGATTATTATATCCAGCAGAAGTTACTAATACGTTTATTTCTTTAAATTTATTCACTGTATCATTAACAACTTTAATAACATCTTCCTCTTTTGCAGGATCTCCTATAGAATATCCGCATTCCATGCCCTCAGCAGCAAGTTCCTCACATAGTTTTTTACAGGTTTCTTCTTTACGTCCTGTAACCATAACTTTCATTCCAGCCAAACCATATCCGAAACATACAGCTCTGCCTAATGCTCCAGTTGCACCTGTTATTAGTGCTACTTTTCCTTTTACATCAAATAATTTATTTATAAAATCTTTATTAACCATAAATATAATCTCCTTAAAATAAATTTGGATAATTAATAATTACCAGCATTCTAGCTGGAAGTTTGCTCTTATTTTCAAGATAACGTCCCTCATTTGGAGGGAAAGATATAGACTCATCTTTATGTATAACATATTCGTTACCATCTTTATCTCTAACTGTCATTTCCCCTTCCAAAACATAGTAAACTTTTTCTAAAGGATTATCCTCATAAGCATAGTCAGCACCTCCTCCCGGCAAAAAAATACTCATGCCAACCCAAAATTTACTTGCCCCTGTTTCATCTTTACCATGATAGCGCATACAAGTGCAGCCATGATGACCTAAGGCTTCATAAGAAGATAGGCTTTCTATTGTTCTTTTTATCATTATTTACCTCCGATTTTTATGTTTTTATATACTCTTGTTAGCTTTTTATGTTATTATAAGTTTTTTAATTATTTATTCAATTAGTTACAAATTTACTATATAATCACTATATAGTAAGTATATAGTTACTATATAGTAATCATATTTAGTTATATAGTGTTTTTTATATGTTTAATATATTAATTATTGTTTTATATAATTATTCAATATGAAATTATATAATTTATTTATTGATATAGTGAAAATACATTATAATATATTTACATACAACTATAGTTACTAATAAGTTACTTAATAACTAAAAAGATATCTCTTTTTTTTATTTATTTATAGTTTATAATCCAATTAGTAACAGTTATATTATAAAATGGAGGTACTGTATATTATGAACCCAGTTAATCCTTATCTGTATGCTATGAAGATTATTTCTGGTAAGTGGAAAACAACTATTTTGCATCACATACATGCTAATGGTTATATAAGATTTAATCAAACTAAAAAAACTTTGCCAATTTCAGAAAAAGTATTGTCACAGCAGCTTAAAGAATTAGAAAAAGACGGACTAGTTGAGCGTATACAATATCAAGTTATGCATCTAAAAGTAAAATACATACTTACTCCAATAGGGCAGGAATTAATACCAGCCTTGGATATTATTTATATATGGAGCATAAAAAGAATGCATGAACGTAATATACCGATAGATCCTGACGCTTTTGATGTTCATAAAGATAAAAAATATATTGAAGAGTTGGGGGCAATAATGAAAGCCAATAAAGTTTCTGCAAGAAGGAGAAAAAAGAAAAAAAACTGATAATTAATCTATACTTCTTCTATATATGGTGTGCAGTATTATGTAAATGCACACCATAATTTAATATACTTGTTTAAAAACTAATTTTATTTATAATTGTGGGAGCTAGCCCCGCCGCTTTGTGTACTTTGTAACACCCCAACTTTTTTTTGCGACCGAAGGAAGTCATGTGGGTTGGCAGAGGCACAGCCCGCAGTCACAAAAAACTGAATATTTATATACTAAAATAATAAATTATACAACATTGTGTTTTATAATTTTTGAATTAAATAATCTGATAGTTAATTTTGTCAATTAGTTTTTAAATATG
The DNA here is from genome assembly GCF_949287625.1 of uncultured Brachyspira sp. Classification (GTDB taxonomy): domain Bacteria; phylum Spirochaetota; class Brachyspiria; order Brachyspirales; family Brachyspiraceae; genus Brachyspira. The sequence continues at coordinate 14,564 of NZ_CASEGO010000026.1, forward strand.
CACAAACTGTTTTAAAATATATTCTGATATTAAAACTGAAATTTTGAACATAGAAGATTTTATTTCAAGTTCTTTCTGATTTAATATTGAATCTATTGAAGAATAAAAAAGTAAATGGGGTTATAAATTTAGAGTTTCAATAAAGTTTTAATTTGTTGTTCTTATCATTTATAAATATTTAATTTTATGTTTTATTTTTTTATATTCTAAACAATTATATTTTATCATTTTTACGGTATCTTTTTTAATATCATTTATTTACTAATATTTAATATCAGTAAAACCTTTTTTTATATAGAATTCATGTTATAATGGTTTAACTTTTAAACTTTTTATTTTTTATTGAGGATAGATTATGGCTAACAATTCTATAGAAATAAGAGGAGCTAAAGAGCATAACCTTAAAAATATATCGCTGTCAATACCGCATAAAACACTCACTACTTTAACAGGAGTATCAGGAAGCGGAAAAAGTTCTCTGGCATTCGATACTATTTTTAAAGAGGGGCAAAGAAGATATTTAGAATCATTATCAGCCTATGCAAGACAGTTTTTAGGAGTTATGGCTAAGGCAGATGTTGAACATATCGAAGGACTATCCCCTACTATTTCTATAGACCAAAAAAGCGTTAATAAAAATCCGCGTTCTACTGTAGGTACCGTTACAGAGATTTATGACTTTTTTAGACTTCTTTTTGCAAGACTTGGTGTTCCTTACTGCTCTAAATGCGGACATAAAATTTCAAAGCAAAGCGAAGACCAAATAGCTCATAGTGTATTAAGAGAGTTTGCCGATAAAAGAATTTTAGTTTTAGCTCCTATTGTAAGAGATAGAAAGGGAGAGTATAGAAAAGAAATTGAAGAAGTTAAACTTGCAGGATATCCTAGAATAAGAATTGATAATATAGTTTATAAATTTGATGAAGATGAAATACCAGAGCTTAAAAGATATGAGAAGCATACTTTAGAAATAGTTATTGATAGGATAAAAGTTGAAGATAAATACTTGTCAAGAATTACTGATGATATAGAAAGAGCTATAAGAATAACTAAGGGGTTAGTAGCATTTTACGAAGAGCATGAAAAAAGTAATGAGGCAATTGAAGTTAATAATGATATAGAAAACACCGAAACAAATGAAGCTGATACAAAAACTAAAAAGAAAAAAATAAAAATGAGTAAGCAGTTTGAAATAGATAAATATTACAAACTTTATACTACAGAAAGGTCTTGTGCTAACTGCGGACACTCCATTGCTGATATTGAGCCTAATTTATTTTCATTTAATAATCCTATGGGAGCATGTACTGTTTGCGGAGGGCTTGGGGTTGAGCATGTATTTACAGAAAAGCATATTGTAAGAGATGAGAATTTAAATATTTATGACGGGGCTTTATCATGTTTCGTAGATGATCATATTGGTTTTGATATGGAATATGGTATTGATGAACTAGAAGTTATTGCAAAAACTTATAAAATAGATTTAAAAAAGCCTTGGAAAGATTTTACTAAAACAGAAAAAAAATATTTGCTTTACGGCACTGATAAAGAAGTTAAATGGAGAAAAAGATTTTGGTATCATAGCAAACTTGTAGAAGATAGAGTACCTGGTATTTTGGATAGATTAAAATACGATTATGAAACTTATAAAATGAGCTATTATGCTAATTTTATGGACGAAGTTGAATGTCCTAAATGCAAGGGTAAAAGAATCAATGAAGATGCATTGTCAGTTAAATTTAACGGTAAAACTATAGCCGATTTTTCTTCAATGACTATAGAAGATTTATACGATTATTTTACCAAATTAAAATTAAAGCCTAATGAAGAGATAATTGGTGCCCCTATAGTAAAAGAGATTATTTATAGATTAACATTTTTAGTGAAAGTAGGATTAACATATTTAACAGTAGAGCGTTCCTCCCCTACTCTTTCAGGCGGAGAATCTCAAAGAATAAGACTAGCATCTCAAATAGGAAGCGGACTTGAAGGTGTATTATATGTATTAGATGAGCCTTCAATAGGACTTCATCAGTCTGACAATAAAAAATTAATAGAGTCATTAAAAACATTAAGAGATAAAAATAATACCGTTATAGTTGTAGAGCATGATAAAGAAACTATGGAGGAGTCTGACTTTTTAATTGATATAGGCCCTAATGCTGGAGTTAATGGCGGAGAGGTTGTAGGCATTGGTGATTATGAAGAGTTTTTAAAGTCTGATAGATCCTACACTGCAAAATATTTACGCGGCGATGATGATATAGAAATACCAAAGACAAGAAGAGATGGAAACGGAAAGTTTTTAAAAGTAATAGGTGCTAATCAATTTAATCTAAAAAACATAGATGTAGAGTTTCCTTTGGGGTTATTTATTGTGGTAACTGGACTTTCTGGAAGCGGTAAATCTACTTTAGTTGAAAATATTTTAATGCGTGCTTTGCATAATCATTTTTATGGAAAAACTTTAACAGCAGGAAGTCATGAAAAAATAGAAGGGCTTGAAAATATTGATAAGGTTATAGAAGTTGATCAGTCGCCTATAGGAAGAACTCCAAGAAGCAATCCTGCAACTTATACAAAAGTTTTGTCTCCTATAAGAGATTTATTTGCTGCTACTAAACTTGCAAAAATGAGAGGATATGACAAAGGCAGATTCTCATTTAATGTAAAAACAGGAAGATGTCCTACATGTGAGGGTGCTGGAGTTATAGAGTTAGAGATGCAGTTTTTATCTAATGTATTAGTGCCTTGTGAGGAATGCGGCGGTAAAAGATTCAATGCAGAAACTTTGGATGTGAAATACAAAGATAAAACTATATATGATGTTCTTGAGATGAGTGTATCAGAAGCTATTAAGTTTTTTGACGGTATAACTTCAATAACAAGAATATTAAAAATAATGGAAGATATAGGACTTGGTTATATAAAATTGGGTCAGCCTTCCACTACTTTGTCTGGAGGAGAGGCTCAAAGAATAAAACTAGCAAGCGAGCTTCATAAAATATCCACAGGAAACACTTTATATATATTAGATGAACCTACTACAGGACTTCATTTTGAGGATATAAAAAAATTATTTAAAGCACTAGACGGACTTGTTGAGAAAGGAAATACTGTTTTGGTAGTTGAGCATAATTTGGACGTTATTAAATGTGCTGATTATATTATAGATATGGGACCTTTAAGCGGAGATAAAGGAGGAAGAGTTGTTGCCAAAGGAAAGCCTGAAGATATTATAAAAGTAAAAGAATCTCTAACAGCCAAAGAACTTAAAGAATTATTAAAACCTTCAAAAAAGAAAAAAGAAATTATAAAAACTGAAGAAACAAAAAAAGAAGAAAATACTTCATTAATAATAAGAGGTGCTAATAAACATAATCTTAAAAATATCAGCTTAACATTACCAAAAAATAAAATTAATGTTATAACAGGAGTATCTGGAAGCGGAAAAACTTCTCTTGCATTTGATACTATATTTAAAGAAGGTCAGAGAAGATTTGTTGAATCACTTTCCACTTATGCAAGAAGATTTTTAGGAAGATTTGAAGATGCTAATGTTGAAAAGATAGAAGGACTTGCACCTGCTATAGCAATAGATCAAAAAAATGTAAGCAGAAATCCGCGTTCTACTGTTGCAACTGTTACAGAGATTTATGACTATTTCAGACTAATTTTTGCAAGAGTGTCAAAACCTCATTGTCCTCATTGCAGTGATAAAGATACTCTAAAAGCTGAAACTCCTTCAATACTTGCAACTGAAATTATTGATACTATGGACTTGCATAAACTTATTATAATTTCTCCTCTGTATCATAGTTCATTTAATCATAGATTTACTTTTGATGATAATGATGCAAAAGATATTAAAAAGATTATAGAAAAAACAAGAGAAGCTGGTTATGTGAGAATGCAGATTAATAATAATGATTATGTTATATATGACATTACAGAAGAAGAGATTAAATCTTTATCAAAAGAAGAAATATATTCCGTAGGTATAGTAATTGACAGAATAGTTGTCGGAAAGGATAAAAGAGCTAGGATTGCTGATGCTATTGAAAGGGCTATGGATTTATCAAACGGAGTGGTGCATATAAAGGCTTCACATGGAATAATCATAAAAGAAAGTTTCCATACAAAGTTTCCAGCATGTCTTTTGCATGGTATATTATTTGATTTTGAAGTTACCCCAAGACATTTTTCATTTAATTCACATTGGGGATACTGTGAAGAGTGCAAAGGGCTTGGAAGTAAGCCTACATTTAGTATAGATTTGGCAATAAAAGATAGTACAAAGCCTTTGTTTGATGGTGCATTAGACACTGCTCTTCATAATATGTTTTCTACTCATGGCAAGCATTATACTGATTCTTTATTCAGACTATTAAAAAGAAACGGCATAACAAAAAAAGATTTATATCAAACTCCGTTTAATGAACTTGATAAAAAAGTGATAGATACAGTATTCTTCGGCGGTGATTATGCTATAGGAAATGTTATTACTGAATGGCATTCTAATAATGATGTTACAAGCGAAGATTATTCAGAGTGGAAAGATAAATCGCTTGGTAAATTTTTTGTTGATGAGGAATGCAGTTCTTGTCATGGAGAAAGGTTAAACGAAGTGATGAGAGCATACACAATACAGAATAAAAATATAAGCCAAGTATGTGCTATGACAGTTGAAGGGGCAATTAATTTCTTTGATGAACTTCCAAAACTTTTAACAGAGAGAGAAAATACAATATCAAAAGAAGCTGTTAAAGAAATAAATACAAGGCTTAGCTTTTTGGATAAAGTTGGATTAAATTATTTATCATTAGGAAGAAAATATGCTACACTATCAGGAGGCGAAGCACAGAGAATAAGACTTGCTAGTCAGTTAGGCTCTAAACTTACAGGAGTGCTTTATGTATTAGATGAGCCAACCGTAGGACTTCACCCAAGAGATACCAGTCACTTGCTTGATACATTAAAGGAATTGAGAGATTTAAAAAATACTCTTGTAATAGTAGAGCATGACAGAGATACTATGAAAGCTGCAGACAATATTATAGATATGGGACCTTTTGCTGGCGCTTTCGGAGGAGAAGTAGTTTTTGAAGGTAAATACGATGATATATTAAACTCCAATAATTCACTTACAGGAGATTATTTAAGCGAGAGAAAAAAAGTATTTGAGAAAACTGCTGTAAGAAATGAAGAGACTGAATGCATAAAATTAAAAAATGTTTCTACAAACAATTTAAAAAATATTAGTGTAGATATACCATTAAAAAAAATAGTAGTTGTTACAGGAGTATCTGGAAGCGGTAAATCATCTTTAATAATAGATACTCTCTACCCTGCTCTAAAAAAACGCAGACTAAATCAATATTCAAAATTTGAAAGTGCTGAAATACCCAGCATTGTTTCAGACACTATATTAGTTGACCAAATTTCAATAGTGGGTTCAATTAGAAGTACATTAGTAAGCTATAGTAAAGTGTTTGATAAAATTAGAAATATATTTGCAAAAACTCCCGCAGCAAAGGCAAAGGCATTCGCAGCAGGCAGATTCTCATACAATGGAAAAGAAGGAAGATGCAATATATGCGAAGGAAAAGGGATAAGAAAAATAGCTATGCACTTTTTATCCGACATGGAAATAGTTTGCGAGGCTTGCGGAGGCAAAAGATACAATGATGAAACTTTATCCGTAAGGTTCAAATCTCTAAACATAGCTGAAGTATTAGAACTTACAGTTGATGAGGCAATAGAGTTTTTTGACTTTGACAAATCAATAACTAAAACTTTATCAATAATGAGCGAAGTTGGACTTGGTTATATAAAACTCTCCCAAAGGCTTGATACTTTCTCAGGCGGAGAGTTACAGCGTTTAAAACTTGCTACAGAGTTAGCAAAAAAACAAGGCGATGAGCATATAGTTTATATATTAGATGAGCCTACTACAGGACTTCATTTTGATGATGTTAATAAACTTCTTATAGCTTTAAACAAATTAGTAGAAAAAGGACATAGCGTCATCATAATAGAGCATAATCCCGATGTTATAAAAGCTGCTGATTATATAATAGATTTAGGTTTAGAAGGAGGCATTAACGGAGGTGAGATAATTGCTAAAGGCACTGTTAATGAAATTCTAGAAATTAAAAAAGGCTACACTTGGAAGTATATTTGATTATTTTATACTCTAATTTATTAACTTTATAAAATTAAAAACTAGTTAAAAATTATTTATAATTTTATAATTATTTTTATCAAGTACTTTTTAAGTAATAATATGGTATGGTTAAATCAATACCTATACCATATTATAAACTTTATAAATAAATATTTTTATTATTCAAATATAGTTTTGTACTCGTCTTTTAAATAAGGCTTGATTTCTTCTGCTGACATTAATACTTTAGTCTCGCCTATTGCATAAGGTCCGATTTCATATATTCCCCAAGTGAATACTAAACCGTTTGATGTAATATAAAAATTATTGTTTTCTAATGAAAGTTCGTTCAAATCAAAATAAGATCTTTCATCTCTTCCTTCTATTTTTAAAAGTTTATCTTTTATTAAATTTAGTAAGTCTTGATTTTTCAAATCTGTTATTAAATCTTCTATTTTTAATTTATTTCCGTTTTCTAATGAATAAACACTGTATACTGTAGCGTATGTTCCATGTGCACCGCCTGTGTACTCGTATATAAATCTGTTTATTGAAATAAATTTTTCACTTAAATAATTTATCCCGTATTGACTCAAATCTTCTGACGTATTTGCTATATAATCTGAGTTTACCCATTCATCATAAGAAGCATTCATTTTATTGCTTATTACATTTTCTTTTTTTAATAATGATCCTAAATCATTAAAAGAAGCAGCATCAGTTATATAAAACTCTTTGTTTATATCCAAATTTATTTTATCTATTACTTCTGAATTATTTTCATTGTTCAATACAAATATAGAGTTTTTATACTCAAATATATTATTATTGTTAGCAGAAACATTTGTGTATGAATATTCAATTATTCTTGCTCCTGTGATAGGACTTTTAACGGACTTAAAAATTATTTCTTTACCATCTATTTTAGCATTAAAAGGATATGATACGCTTGGCAGATTTCCTTCTAAAGTATTATTATCATAAGAAACTGCTGATATGCTTCCTTCATCAAGTTCGCCTATTCTTTCTACATTGAATGTTATTGAGTTTTGATTAGAGTCTGTATAAACAATTGTACCTAAATTATTTGTATTATATGTTAAAGCAGAACTTACATACTCTCCATTATCAGACATCAAATATACTGCTTCATAATTGTATAATTTTTCATTTTCAGTTAAAGGAATATCAATATTGGCTTGTATATTATTTGAGTTTTGATTATTATTTGAATTGCTGCATGAAGCCAATACTAATAAACTGCAAATTATAATTTTTAAACTTGTTTTCATTTTTATCCTCTTTTTTAAATTACTTCCAAAATATACTTATATTAATAACAGTATATATTTTTTATTAGTAAAATAATATTAACTAAATATATTTTTTATTACTAATATAAAATTTAGTATACTTAATTTTATATTTTCTTATTTTATTTTGATTATATTGTAATATTTATTTATTAAATATAGCTTTTATTATAAATATAGATATATAATTAATAACACTATAAATATTTACTATATAATCGTAATGATATCTGTAAAATATATATTTAATGATTTATTATATATAGTTGTTTTGCAATTTTACTAAATTTGATAAATATAACTTATTATTATTTAAGTTTTTATATATAAAAATATTGACAATTTTAGTTAAAATGTATAATATTAAATTATTAACTAACTATAGAGTTGTTTTATGGAAATAAACAAACTGAAGTTATTAGTGTCATATCATAAACCTAGTACTTTAATAAAAAACGATATATTTATTCCTATTCATGTTGGAAGAGCTCTAAAATATAAAGAATCAAAAGATGGTAAAATTTGTTTAGATGATTATAACTGGCTTATTGATAATATGATAGGTGATGATACTGGAGATAATATCTCATATAAAAATAGAGAGTATTGTGAATTAACGGCAATTTATTGGGCATGGAAAAATTATGAAAAGCTAGGAAATCCTGAATATATTGGTTTTATGCATTATAGAAGATTATTAAATCTTAATATTAATAAAAAAATTAATGATATAGTTGAATTTAATGAACTAATTAGTGATTTAATTGGGTTTAGTAAAAATAATATTGATATTTTATTATCTAATTATGATATTATTTTGCCTGAAATATGTGAAGTACATCCATACGGACTTCCTAATTTTATTATGTCAAATTATGATTTTTATTCTAGAAACAATATAATAGAAGATTTATCTAAAATTATAAAAATAATAGATAATGATTATAAAGATTACATTGATGATATGAATAGTTATTTAAATTCATCTAAAAGTTTCTTTTTTAATATTTTTATAATGAAAAAGGAAATATTTTTTGAATACTGTGAATGGCTTTTTGGAATACTCTATAAGTATGAATTAATAAGGGGAAATAGAAAAAATATTGATATTGATCAAAATAGAGAGATTGCTTATATTGCAGAAAGATTACTAAATGTATTTATAAAATATTATATTAGGAAAAAAAATGATTCTAGAGTAATATATAATAATATTGTTAATGTATGTGAAAAAATTGATAAATTAGATTTGAATAAAATTATATTAGGAAATAAAGATTTATCAAAAATAAAAATACAAAAAGTTAATGATAATGCTGATCAAATATATATTGTTTATTCTACTGATGATAATTATTCTCAGCATTGCTGTGTTAGTATGGCTTCTATATTGTTAAATAGCGACAAAGATAGTTATTTTAACTTTATAATTTTAGATGGAGGAATAACGGAAAAAAATAAGAGTAAATTATTATTTTTAAAAAATATAAAAGAATGTAATATAACTTTTTATGATATGTCACAATTTGATTTTTCCAGATTTAAATTAAATAGAGAAAATATCTCAGAAGCCACATATTATAGATTAATTTTAACTCAATTGTTACCTAATAATATTAATAAAATTATATATATTGATTGTGATACTATTATTGAAGCTAATATAAAGAAACTTTGGGATATTAATATAGAAAATTATTCAGCATTAGTTGTGGATGATGAATGCGGTATATCACAGTGCCGAAGATTGGCTTTGCCTATAAAAAATAGATATTTTAATGCTGGAGTGTTAGTTTTTAATTTAGAGAATCTAAAGAAATTTGATTTTTATAATGAGTGTATTAAATGTTATAATAATGATGAGGATATTATTACTTTGCAGGATCAGGATATTTTGAATATTGTTTTAAATAATAAATGTAAATTTATAGATTTGAATTGGAATACAAATTCACGTATATATTTAGGCAATAATCTGAAAGGATATAATGTACCATATTATGAAAATAGCTATAGCAGAAAAGATGAGGAAAATGCTAAATATAATCCATATATACTGCATTATACTGATATTTTAAAGCCTTGGGATATATATTGCAATCATCCTTTAAAAAATGAATATTTTGATTATTTAAAATTTACTAAATTTAAATTGTTTAGAATAAAATATCTTTTTAATAAATACATTTTTTTCTATAAGAAGACTAATAATTTTATTAAATTTAGAATATTTTCTATTAATATTATAATAAAGTATAAAAAATAAATAATAATTATTAAGGAGTAATCAAAAATGAAGATATGCGTTATAGGTACTGGATATGTTGGTTTAGTTGTAGGGGCTTGTTTTGCAGAGATGGGAAATTTTGTTATATGTGTTGATAATGATGAAGAGAAATTAAAAAAATTAAATAATGGTATTATACCAATATATGAGCCAGGATTAGAAGATTTGATTAAATTTAATGTTGGAGAGAAAAGACTTTCATTTAGTTCTGATTTAGAAATAGCTGTTAAGAAATCTTTAATATGTTTCATAGCTGTTGGTACTCCTCAAGGAGAAGACGGTTCTGCTGATATGAAATATGTTTATACTGTGGCAGAACAAATAGGTAAAGCATTAAATGGATACAAGGTTATTGTGGATAAATCAACTGTTCCAGTAGGTACTGCAGAAAAAGTTACTGAAATAATAAAAAATAATGCAAAAGAAGAGTTTAAAAATGAATTTGATGTTGTATCTAATCCTGAATTTTTAAAACAAGGTGCTGCTGTTGAGGATTCATTAAAACCAGATAGAATAGTAATTGGTTCTAATTCTGAAAGAGCTACTAAAATAATGTATGAACTCTATTCTGCTTTTCTAAGAACTGGAAATCCTGTTATAACTATGGATGTTAAATCTGCTGAAATGACTAAATATGCTGCTAATTCTTTTTTAGCTGTTAAGATTTCATATATCAATGAGATAGCAAATATATGCGAAAAAGTAGGTGCAAATGTTGATATGGTAAGGCTTGGAATGGCAGCTGACCGACGTATAGGAAGTCAGTTTTTATTTCCTGGTTTAGGTTATGGCGGGAGCTGTTTTCCTAAGGATGTAAAAGCATTATTAAATACTGCCAAAGCAAATGGATGTGAATATGATATATTAAAATCTGCTGATTCTGTTAATTTTAAACAGAGAGAGATATTTGTGAAAAAAATAGAGAAATATTATAACAATGATATAAAAGGAAAAACCTTTGCCGTTTGGGGGCTTGCTTTTAAACCTAATACTAATGATATGAGAGAAGCACCTGCTATTACTATTATTAATGCTTTGCTTAATAAAGGGGCTAATATTAAAGCTTATGATCCTAAAGCCATGGAAACTGCCAAAATTATATTTGGAGATAAAGTTATATATTCAAATTCTTCTTATGATGCTTTAGAAAATGCAGATGCATTACTTCTTTTAACAGAATGGAATGAATTTAGACGTCCTGATTTTAATAGAGTTAGAGACCTATTAAAAGATAATGTTGTTTTTGATGGAAGAAACATATACGATAAAAATGTTTTAGCAGAAAGAGGCTTGAAATATATTAGAATAGGATAATAAAATATAATTTTTACTAAAAAATATACAACCTATGCAGCTGTATAAAATATAAACATAGGTTGTATTTTTTTGTGTTTTGAATTATTATGAATATATATGTAATCTTTGCATATTAATTCATGGTCTGGTCTGGTCTGGTCTGGTCTGGTCTCTATTCTAAATTTAGATCTAAAATTATATCTCCATTTCTTTATAGGTATCCACCATGATAATGAATATATGAAATTATTATACTTTGAACTAAAATATTTTATATAGTGAATATTTTGATTTTGAATATCTTTTAAAATAGATATATCCATAGTCTTTTTATTATATATGATATTAACTTATAATCTTCATAATCTCTAGCTATTTTAAATAAAATAAATCTTTCATAATCTTCGTTTGATATATTATCATTATTATTAACTTCTAATATTATGAATATATTTATAAATTTCTTTTTTATTATCCATAATATCAAAATTATATTTTAATCCGCAAAAAATTCTAGGAGTTATATACTGAACTAATTCTGAATTTTTATTGTAACAATAATCAAATAAATCTTTCATTCTCTCTATAACAGCAATAATTCTATTTATATCATTATTAGTTGCCCCCATAAATGAATTGTTTCTAAATCTATGGAAATATTCTACTCTATGGTTATATGAAGCTTTAGGGTTATTATATAATAGTTTATAAAAGAAATTAAAATCATTTATATGATCTTTTAAATTTTCTATGTAACTAAAATATAAATTATTTTTTAATATAAATTCTCGTTTTACAATTTTATTCCAAGGTGAAATATCAATATTTTTATAATTACCAATATTTAAATTTTTTATTGAAAAATTAATGTCTCCTTCTATTATATTTTTATCATATAATACATTATTTTTTAAGTTAGTAATTATATTATCATATTCTATTCTGTAGTCTCCCCCTAATTTATCATCATAAAATACGGATACAATATTAGAAGTTTGGGTTATATCTGAATTATATTTAATGGCCGTATTATATAATTCATAAAGAAAATTGTTAGATATATAATCATCAGAATCTAAAAGATAAATATACTCTCCTTTAGACAAATCTAAACCTAAATTAATACTTCTTGATTGTCCTAAATTAGTATTATTTTTAATAATTGTAATTCTATTATCGATAGATTTATAATGCTGTAAAATATTGTATGTATTATCACTACTGCAATCATCTATACATATAATTTCTATATCTCTTAAACTTTGATTAATTACAGTTTCTAAACATTGTTCAATAAATTTTTGCATATTATATGCTGTAATTATTACGCTAACTTTAATATTATTCATAAAAATTTCCTCCAAAAAATTTTTCTTTTAAAGAATTTCCATAATATTCTAATATATTTAAAAATGTTTGATAATTAACACCTGTTCTATTAATATCATATAATCTATGATAATTATCATATCCTATATCTATAATATCACATATATTATTATTAACTACGTTAATTTTTGTGTTATTTAAAACAGACATTAAAAAAAACCATTTATCATCATCTGTTGGAGCTAGTTTTTTAAATAATTCTTCATTAAATACATCTTCATGTAAATATTTCTTTTTGAATAATACACCTGCACCAGTAGTAAAATAATTAAGATATGAAGCTTTATAACTATTATTTACATTTCTTATGAATTCCCATTGTGTTATAGGTAAAATAGTAGATTTAGTTTTCTTTATTAAAAATGCTCTATGACAATGTATATAATTAGGATTATCTAAATATGAATTATATAATTTTTCAAGCCAATTATATGGATAATATATATCATCATCTGCTGTAACAATTATATCATTTGGAAATTCTTTTAAAGCATATATCAATTTTTTGTAAGAATAAATATTTTTGCAAAATTTAATTTCTAATCCAAATTTTTTTAAATTTAAAATATTAGTAGGAACATCATTTTCACAATTAGGAAATTCATCATAGCTCAACCATAAAATAATTTTATCTGGTTTTATAGATTGATTTATTATAGAGTATATAACAATATCTATATCATATATTCTTTCAGGGTAACTAGTCAAACTAACAATTAATTTTTCTTTTCTAAATTCATGTATTATTTTATTATCTCCCATAGATAATAAGGACATTCTTGCTTTACTTCTTATATCAAGTAGAAATAAATATCTATTATTACATTCAATTTTTCTTTCTAAATTATTAATACTATCCATTAATGATTTTTCATTCTCAATTCTGGAATTTAAAAAATCTCTTAAAGAATTTCTTAGTTTTTTAAATGGTATATACCAAACAATATTATTTATTATATTAAAACACATAAAATACTCCATCATAGTTAAACATAAAATTTATTTCTAAAATTATCACGCCACTTTTTAATTGGTATCCACCAAGATATAGAATTTATAAGTTTATTAATTTTATTATCTATAATAACTTCTTTGTCAGTAATTTCTTTAATCTGATTCTTTAATTGATTATTTTCTTCATTTAGGATTTTAATTTTACTATAAAAATAAGAATTATAAAATTGATTATTATTTCTTATTTTTGTTATATAAGGATTAAGATGACAATTTTCAGAATCAAATATATGATCCTTAAATGTATTATATATATCATACTCATCAGGCATTTCTGTTTTTGTATAATGTGTATTCCAATCTCTTAAATTCCAAAAAAAACATTCTGCTGAATATTCTTTTTCTAATTTAACAAATTCTTTAGCATCATTTAAGTTTACTTTAGATACTACAAAAAATAAAAAAATATTTTCTATTCTATTTTCTTCTTTTAATCGTTTTACAAATTTCAAGTTATCTATTAATACGTTAAAATTTCCACCTAAAACTATTTTATCATATGTATCCTTTTTAGCAGCATGCATAGAAATTTGAACATATGATAATTTATCGATAATTCCAAGATTATTTAACATTGTTTCATTTAATAATAAACCATTTGTATGCAAATCAAATTTAATATTTGGATATTCTTTAACTATCATTTTTATTAAATTTTTAGTATGTCTACTAGAAAAAGGATCTCCACTTCCAATTAAACATACTTTATCTGTATATTTAATAATTGGAAGTATGTATTTTTTAGCTTTTTCATCTAATTCTTCAATATATTCTTTTGAATTTCTGTAAATATTTTCTCTACAACTTTTACATTTTACATTACAATCATTATCATAGCTTAATTTTATTATGTTTACTTTCTTTAGATTTGTATTATAGTCTAACTTAGTAACATATTTTGAATTAAGCATGTATACATTTTCCATTTTATTTGGATTGCATAATTCTAAATTACACATAGAGTAATCACCTTTTAGACAGTTACTTCTAATAAAAATAGCATTATCTGAGTTTAAAATATCTAAAAAATCCTGTTTATAAATATTTCCAATAGATAATCCCTTTATATATGGCATACAACATGTTCTAACATCACCATTATAATCTATTTCTAAGTAACCAAATGGTAATTTACAAACTACATTATCAAAATTCATATATACTCCATAATATTTAATAATAAATTTATTTTTTAATAAAAAAACCTATGCTGCAATTTTATATTGCAACATAGGTTGTATTTTTTTGTGTTTTGAATTATTATGAATATATATGTAATCTTTGCATATTAATTCATGGTCTGGTCTGGTCTGGTCTGGTCTGGTC
>NZ_CASEGO010000027.1 GCF_949287625.1 uncultured Brachyspira sp.
CATAAACGAATACATTCAGCTTTAAATTATGATACACCTATGTTATACTTCAAAAAGATAAGGAATACTTAAATGCAATATGTATGGCACCCATGCATTTGTATTTAAGGAGATAAAATGAAAACATTATTACTTGGTGCTGTTGCTTATGATCCTAAGGTTGTAGGAGTATGGGATATAATAAGAGATTATAGTAATGAATACGGATTAAAACTTGATTATGTTTTATTTTCAAATTATGAAAGACAAGTTGATTCTTTATTAAAAGGTCATATAGATATAGCTTGGAATACAAATGTAGCTTGGATTCAAACTTCATATGCTACTAATGATAAAGCCAGAGCTTTAGCTATGAGAGATACAGATACTAATTTTACAAGTAAATTTATTGTTAAAAAAGACAGTACAATAAAAAAATTGGAAGATTTGAAAGGCAAAAAGTTCGGAGTTGGAAGTTATGACTCTTCTCAGGCAGCTATATTACCTATACAATATATAAAAGAAGCTGGTTTGCAAATAAAAGAAATAGATCTTAATGCTGATACAGATCCGAATTGTGTTAATATAGTACGATATAATACAGATTTGGGAAAACATGGCGATACAGGTAAAAGTGAATGGCATGTATTAGATGATATAAAAAGCGGAGCATTAGATGCAGGAAGCATAGGTTCTACTACTTGGATACGTATACTTGAAGAGGGATTATATCCAGACGGAGAACTAATATCTTTTTATACTGGTCCTGAATTTTGTCATTGTAATTTCTCAGTTATGCCAGATTTTGATAAAGAGGCTGGAGATTCATTTGTTAAAATGCTTACTTCACAAAGCAAAGATGATCCTATAATTAAAAAGATGATGTCTATGGAAGGATTAAATAAATGGATTGCTGTAGGAGAAAAAGAGCTTAGAGGATATGATTCTTTATATAAAGCCATGAGAGAACAAAATTATTTAGGCAATAAATAAAAATATAATATTTATCATAATTTTATTTGGGACTTTATATTTTTTATATAAAGTCCTTTTTGTTTGTAGTTTTTAATTAAAATAAAGCATAAGTATTAAATTAATAATAACTTATGCTTTATTTTTTATTGTAATTTATTTATTATAATTTATTTTTTAGCTTCTTCTTTAGGAAGAACAACATTAAGTATAATAGCAACACAAGTAGCTATAACAACAGGGCTGCTTCCAAATACAGTTTTAGCCCAAGCAGGGAAAGTGTCTAAAGCACCTCCAACTTGAACAGTACCCATACCTAAAGCAACAGCAAGACCAACTATTAAAGTATTTCTAGGTCCCATATTTTCAGTGAATACTAATTTTATACCAGTCATAGCAATAGAAGCAAATACCATAATAGTAGCTCCGCCTAGTACACATGAAGGTATAGTAGTAAGCAAAGCAGAGAATTTAGGGAATAATCCTGCAACTAATATGATAATAGCAGCAATTAAAAATACTATTCTATTAACAACTTTAGTAGTAGCAACTATACCAACGTTCTGACTGTAAGTAGCAGTAGGCAGACATCCGAACATAGAAGATAATATGTTAGTAAGACCATAAGCAGTAATACCGCATTTTAATTCTTTATCAGTAGGCATTCTTCCCATACCGCCTGAAGTAGTAGCTGAGAAGTCCCCCTATAGCCTGAACAGAGTTTACAGCAAATAAAAGAGCTATAGCAATACAAGCAGAAGGATCAAACTCTATACCAAAAGGAAGTAATTTCGGAGCTTGGAAAATACCTGCATTAGCAACACTAGTAAAATTAATCATTCCAAAGAAAAAAGCAGCTATATATCCAATAATTAAACCCATAAGTATAGAAGCTAGTTTTAAGAAGCCTTTAGTAAACTGATTGAATATAATAACAGCTATAAGAGTGATAAATGCAACAGCCCAATACTGCCAAGACCCAAAAGGAACAACCTCTCCATTTATACTGTATAATGTACTTCCTCCAGCCATATATCTAACAGCAGTAGGATATAAAGAAAGACCGACAGTAAATACAACAGTACCAGCTATTAGAGGCGGGAATAACTTTCTTATTTTTTCAACAGCAAGCCCAAATATAATAGCAACTATACCTCCTATTACCTGAGCCCCAAATATAATGGCAAGACCTTGAGCACCAAGACCAGTACCTTCAGGACCTCTTGCTATAGACTGCATAGTAGATACATAAGCAAAACTAACACCAATAATCATAGGAAGTCTTGCTCCTATATGATAATTTTTAGTGATAGGTATAGGGAAAACCATTATTATTGTAGAAATAGCAGCAAATACTAAAGATGACTGAACTAAGAGTATTTGTTCCGGACTTCCGCTTTTAAGTCCTGCAGCAGATGATACTATAAGTGCAGGAGTTACACAGCCTACAATCATAGCAACTACATGCTGAATGGCTAGCGGAAAAGCCTGCGACATCTTTGGAACGGCTTCGTATTCAAACAAAGCGTTTTGAGTTTTTTCATTCGTACTCATATTTCTTCTCCATTCATTAAATTGTTTTATTTAAATTAATAAACTATTTTGTACAGATATCTTCTATAAAATACTTTATTAAATTTAAGGCACATTTTTTCCTATACAGAGCAGTTGACCTTGCACTATCTCTTGGATGCATAATATTAGAATATGCTTCCTGTATAAGATTAATGCTGTTTTTCCATTCATTAATATTTGAAGTTATAAATTTTTCTTCTATACTTTCATCTCTTGTTATAGTAGTTCCTAAAGTACAAAAACTTATTTTAAATCTATATTTATTATCTTCTTTAAGAGCCAAAGCACATATAGCTAGTTTTGATAATGCATTAGCTTTTCTAGTTCCTATTTTTTTGTAGAAGGAATATTCATAATCTTTTTTTGGTATTATTATATGAGTGAGTATTTCATCATCTTTAATAATAGTTTTGCTTACTCCAGTAATAAAGTCTTTAATTTTTACATCTCTCTGAGAATCTTTACTTTTTAATCTTAAAATTGTATCCATTGCATATAATGCTGGAAGACTGTCAGCTGAAGGCGAAGCATTGCAGATATTTCCTCCAATGGTAGCTATATTTCTAATAGGAGGACCTGCTATACCAGAGGCACTTTCTTTTAATACTTGAGGTGTTAAAGGAGATTTAATAATTTCATCAAAAGTAGTTAATGCACCTATGATGATATTATTTTCATCTTCTTTTATACCTTTTAATTCATCTAAATAATTTATAAATAATACAGGTTTGTCAAATTTAGCTATTAAATTACTTCCTCTCAAATGCTCAACCATCAAATCAGTACCGCCTGCAAATACTATAGGATTATATTTAGCTTTTAATTCTAAAGCTTCATTTATATTTTTTGCTGTTAAAGTTTTCTCTATTGCCATAGGTTTTTACCCTCCTTAGAAGCTATATCAGAAGCTCTTAATACAGCATTAACTATATGATCATATCCAGTGCATCTGCATAGATTGCCTGATAAACCTTTTCTTACATCATCTTCAGTAGGTTTTCCTTTAGTACTGCTTAATACAGCTTCAGAAGACATTACCATACCTGGTGTACAGAAACCGCATTGCACAGCACCTTCATCTAAAAAAGCCTGCACTACAATTTTTCCTTTTTCTGTTTTTGTATACCCTTCTATAGTAATTATTTCTTTACCTTCGCATAAGGCTATAGGTATAAGACAAGAGTTCGCCACTTTTTTATCTAAAAATACGGCACAAGCACCGCATTCTCCTTCTCCGCATCCTTCTTTGGTGCCTGTGAGTTTTAATTCATCGCGTAAAAAATCTATTAATCTAGTTAAAGGATTTAGTTCTGTAGTAATTTTTTCTCCATTAACAGTGAAATTTATAGCCATTATAATACCTCCGCAATATTTTCAGGCAGTATAGGAATACTGTTGAAATGATATTTTAAAGCACTTTCCATAGCTGAAGCATAAGCACTGGCAGCCCCGTCAAATGTTATCTCTCCGACACCCTTAGCTCCTAAAGGTCCGTATTCATAAGGCTCACCCATAAGACATGTTTTTATTTCCGGCAAATCTAAAGAAGTAGGTATCATATAATCAGACATTTTTATCTGAAGGAATCTTCCGTTTTTATTTACTATTTTTTCCAAAGCTCCCCAGCCTAATGCCTGAGCAACTCCTCCTTTAATCTGTCCTTCAACTATTTTTTCATCTATAGGATATCCGCAGTCAAATACTGCCCAAACGCCTACAATTTTTACTTCTAATGTAACTTTATCAACTTCAACTTCTACAACATTGATTCCAAGTCCGTAGCTAGGATATGCATCTCCTCTTAAAGCAGAAGTATCCCAATCTATTAAATGAGTAGGGTGTTTATAGTCTTCTATTATTTCTATTTCTTCAGATTCATTCCATCTTTGTTTTAACTTTTTAGAAGCCTCTTGTATTAGATATCCTACTATCATAACAGAACGTGAAGCTACAGTAGGACCAGTATTTGGAACAATTGATGTATCGTATTCGGCTATTTCAATATTTTCTAATGGAATAGATAAATTGTATGCAGCTATTTTTTTGAATGTGGTATGAAGTCCTTGTCCTATTTCTGTATTTGAAGTAAGTATAGTTACTTTATTTCCTTTTTTTCTTAATTTTAATTTAGCTTTTATTATATCTCTCTCACCGCTTCCAGTAAAAGCACAGCCATGCAAAAAGCATGATATTCCTATTCCTTTATACATAGTGTTTTTATATTCTTTTGCTTTTCTTTCATAGTCTGATTCTTTTAAAGCCCACTCAAGCATTTGAGGAAGTATTATATTATCATGAAACATACCGCCTGTTATTGTAGGATCATTTTTTTTAACGAAATATTTTCTTTTTAACTCTATAGGATCAACGCCTATTTTTTTAGCTATATTATCCATAGTTCTTTCTATAGCAAATATAGCCTGAGGTCCGCCGAATCCTCTGAATGCACAGCTAGGTACATTATTAGTGGCGTATAATCTTCCTAAAACTCTTACATTAGGAAAATTATATACATTAGCAGCAGTGTATGTGCATCTTTGCATAATAACTCTTGAACTAGCTTCATAAGCACCTGCGTCCATATCGGATACTATATCAAGAGCAATGATATTATTATTTTCATCAAGAGCTGCTTTTGTTGTTATTTGTGCTGGCTGTCTTTTTACACTATAAGCCATATCAAATTGTCTGTCTAATATAAGTTTAACAGTTTTTTTTGCTCTATATGCGGCAACAGCAACTGCAGCAGCTATTATATCAGGATAATGCTCTTTTCCTCCGAATCCTCCGCCTATAGGAGGAGCTATTATTCTTAAGTTATCGTCTTCAACACCAAGTACTGGAGCTGCTGCTTTACGTACATAGTATGGGCATTGAGTAGAAGAGTAAATTGAAACTTTTCCGTTTTCCCATATACCAACAGCACCATTAACTTCCATATATAAGTGTTCCTGATATGGAGTATAATATGTTTCTTCTATAATAGTTTTTGCTTTTTTGAATGCATTATCTACATCTCCGTATCCAGCTTTAAATGATACAAATATATTATCATCTCCTACTATAGCACCGCCCAATAATTTTTTTGAATCATCTATAGTAAGAGAAGCCTCTAAATCTTCGTATTCTATTACTATTTTTTCTGCTATATCATAAACTATATTTTTATCAGGACCCACTACAAGAAGTATTGTCTCTCCGATATATCTTACTGTATTTTCAGCAAAAGGAGGCCAATCGGAAACAACCATAGTAGTCATATTTTTTCCAGGAACATCTCTATAATCAACAGTAAAATATCCGTCTGGAAGTTCTGGTATATTTATTTTTAATATTTTAGCCCTTGCCTTTGTAGAATATACTATCTTTGCATGAAGTATATCTTTGCCGAAATCTATATCATTTAAATACTTTGTTTTTCCTGTTATCTTATCTAAAGCATCTACTCTTGGTACAGAGTTTCTTAATTCTTTAATAAAAGTTTCCATTTTTTATATATCCTTTTATATACTTTAAACCTAAACATCAATTTAAGCATTATAATCCTCTGGCTTGCTTACTTTATCATCAGGGAATATAAGATTTGCCAATATAGATATAATGCATGTTGCAGACACAGTATCATGAAATATAAATTTTATAAATTCAGGAAGC
This sequence comes from uncultured Brachyspira sp., assembly GCF_949287625.1. Classification (GTDB taxonomy): domain Bacteria; phylum Spirochaetota; class Brachyspiria; order Brachyspirales; family Brachyspiraceae; genus Brachyspira. The sequence continues at coordinate 6,181 of NZ_CASEGO010000027.1, forward strand.
TGAGCTATTGCATTTTGATGATTTGCAAGTCCAAGACCCAAAGCAAATGTTATTCCCATTACTATAATATTTCTTTCACTGAAACCAGCTTTTGCTATCATTTTTATACCGTTAATTAATATCATAGCAAATACTGTAATTATAGAACCTCCTAATACAGAACTAGGTATAGCTGAAAATACGGCACCCAATTTTGGAAAGAAACCGCATAACATTAATACAAAAGCACCAGTTGCTATACAGAATTTATTAACAACTTTAGTCATAGATACTATTCCCGCATTTTGTCCGAAAGCAGTATTTGGAAGACAGTTAAAGAATGCGGCTGTAGTAGAACCCAATGCATCTGCTAGTATAGCACCTGAAGTTTCTTTTTCTGTAGCTTCTCTGTCAAATCCTGCAATTGTGATTCCAGAAGTATTTCCTATAGTTTCCAAGCCTGAAGTGATGTAAAGAACAGCAAAACTTAATATAGCTGAGAAAGAAAATTCTAATTTAAAATGCATAGGTATAGGAAGTCTGAACCATGACGCTTCTGCTATAGCCTGAGTATTAACCATTCCTAAAAAAGCAGAAACTATATACCCGATTATAAGACCTATCAATATGGCGGAGTTTTTTATGATTCCTTTTCCAAATTTTTGAAGTATAATAATGATAAATAGAGATAAAAATCCAAGAGCTAAATTTTTAGGAGATCCGTAATCAGGAGAACCCACACCTCCAGCAAAATAATCTACCCCCACGCCAAGCAAGCTAACCCCAATAGTTACAAGAGTACATCCAACAACCAAAGGCGGGAAAAATCTGCGTATATATTTGTAGAAAAATCCCATAATAACTTCAGTTAAACTTCCAACCATAGCTCCGCCTAATACCATTCCTATTCCTCCCATAGAAGCAACAGTCTTAGCAGTAGGTACAAAAGCAAAAGAAGTACCCATAACTATAGGTAAGTTAGCTCCAATCTGTCTATTTTTACCAAGTTTAATAGGGTAGAGCTGAATAAATGTTGTAAGTCCAGATACGAACATAGCACATTGTACCATTACAACAGTATCAGCTCCTGATAAACCGCAGGCTCCTGCAATGATTAATATAGGAGCTAGGTTAGAAGTAAACATTGCCATTACATGCTGCATACCTAAAGGCAAAGCAACGGCTACATTAGGACGACCTTCAAGCTGATATACCAAATCTGTGTTAGGTTTGTTTGTTTTGTTAATATCCATAAAGATACGACCCTCCTTAAAATATTTTTATTATATGTTTACTATAATTAATATATTCTAAGGTTTTTATTTATAAAAAATTGTAAAAAATATTATTTAGTTATTCTAGTTCCTGTTTTGCCGTTTATAGCATCTTTTGCTTTCTCAAGTAATGTAATCATAGCTTCTTTTCCAGTAGCTTCTGCAAACTGCATACAAGCCTGAACTTTAGGAAGCATAGAACCTGGTGCAAACTGACCTTCATCGCAGTATTTTTTAGCTTCTTCTATATTCATAGAATCAAGCCATTTAACATCAGGTTTTCCAAAATTAACAGCAACTTTTTCAACAGCAGTTAATATTATAAGCATATCAGCATGAAGTTCTTTAGCAAGTACTGAAGCAGCAAAGTCTTTGTCTATAACAGCAGCCATACCTTTTAAATGATTACCTTTTCTTACTACAGGTATACCGCCGCCTCCGCAGCATATAACTAATGCTTTTTCATTAAGCATAGCTTTTATAGCTGTACTTTCAGCAATTGCAACTGGTTTTGGAGAGGCAACAACTCTTCTGTATCCTCTTCCTGCATCTTCTTTAACTATCCAGCCCAATTCTTTTGATTTAGCCTCTCCCTCTTCTTTAGTCATAAACTGACCTATAGGTTTAGTAGGGTTTTGAAAAGCAGGGTCTTTTTCATCAACTATAACTTGTGTAATTAATGTAGCTATAGGAGGAACCTGCAAATTTCTATTAGAAAACTCTTCCATAATAGCATTTTGTAAATCATAACCAATATAAGCCTGACTCATAGCAACGCATACTGATAAAGGTATATCATTACCTGTTTTATGATTAGTAGTATATTCATTCATAGCATTGTTAATGAATCCAACTTGAGGACCGTTTCCATGTGCAACAATTACTTCGCATCCGTTTTCAACCAAATCTACTATATTTTTAGCAGTTATTTTTACAGCCTGCATTTGCTCTGCTAGAGTATCTCCCAAAGCATTACCGCCCAAAGCAATAACAATTCTTTTTTTATTTTCCATTTTTATATCCTAAAATCAAAATTAAATTAATTTAATAACCTATAATAAGTGCTTTTTTTCACAATATTATAGATATAAAATGGTAAGCACTATTATATTTATATAGATACTTACCATTGTATTTTTTAATTATTAGCAGCCAAATACTCTTGGTTTTCCATCTGAAGCTAATTTGCTTAATATAGCTTGAGGATCTCTGAATTTAGATAAGAATATCATAGCAGCTATAACATAAGGTTTGTAGCTAGCTTGTTTATAAAGAGGAACTCTGTATCTGTCAAATACTGAAGCAGCAACTTCACCGTCTTTACAGCTAACATCATTAATATCAGCAGGTAAGCAGTGTAAGTATAATGCTTTTCCGTCTTTAGTTTTTTTCATCATTTCTTCAGTACAGCACCAATCTTTATGCTGAGCATTTTGTTCTAGTAATCTTTTTTCAAGAGCTTTAATACCGTCAGTGTCGCCTTTACCGTAAAGGTCTGTTCTTTCCTGCATAGCAGCAAAAGGAGCCCAAGATTTAGGATAAACAACATCAGCATTTTCAAAAGCTTCGTCCATACTGTTAGTGATAGTTAATTTAACTCCAGCAGCTTCAGCATTTTTCTTAGCAATAGCTTCAACTTCAGGCATAAGTTCATAACCTTTTGGATAAGCCAAAGCAACGTCCATACCTAATCTAGTGAATAAACCAGCAGCACCTTGAGGTACAGATAAAGGTTTACCGTAAGAAGGAGAATAAGCCCAAGTCATAGCAACTTTTTTACCTTTAAGGTTTTCTAATCCGCCTAATTCATGGATAAAGTGAAGTGAGTCAGCCATCATTTGTGTTGGGTGGTCTATATCACATTGTAAGTTTACCAAAGTAGGAATTTGTTCTAGTATTCCGTCATTGTATCCTTGTCTTACAGAAGCAGAAACTTCTTTCATATATTCATGACCTTTACCAATGTACATATCATCTCTGATACCTATAACATCAGCCATGAATGATACCATGTTTGCAGTTTCTCTAACTGTTTCACCATGAGCTATTTGGCTTTTACCTTCGTCTAAGTCCTGAACTTCCAAACCTAAAAGGTTACAAGCAGAAGCAAAAGAGAAACGAGTTCTAGTAGAATTGTCTCTGAATAAAGAAATACCTAAACCAGAATCAAATACTTTAGTAGAGATGTTGCCTTCTCTTAAAAATCTTAAAGCATCAGCAACAGTCCAAACAGCTTGTAATTCATCAAAAGTTTTGTCCCAAGTTAGGAAGAAATCATTTTGATACATTTTGCCGAATTCAAGGCTGTCTAATTTTGAAATGTATTTTTGTATACTCATATTTAAAAATCCTTTTTATTTTATTTTTTATATTGGTTATTTTTTATATTATTTAATTATTTATTTGCACAGTAAATAGTAGGTACAGCAGCGTATAAAGCAGCACAATGAACTAAATCTTGTTTCCAAGTTATTTCATTAGGAGCATGAGCCTGAGCTTCAGCACCAGGACCGAAACCTATACAAGGTATTCCGTTACGTCCCATGATAGATACACCGTTAGTAGAGAATGTCCATTTATCAGTAAGAGGACGAGCTTTTCTTTCTTTGTCTATTTCTGGAGTAGGTCCTATTCTTTCAGTACCATAAAGACCTTTGTATGCTTCTTCTAAAGCTTTAGTTACAGCATGATCTTCTGGAATTACCCAAGTAGGGAAGTAGCATTCTATTGGATAAACTAATCCTTTCCAAGATGGTCTTTCATAGTTGTACATAGATACTTCAGCACCATATTTTTTTACATTAGGAAGATTTCTAATTTCTTCTAAGCAGCTTTCCCAAGTTTCACCTGCTGTCATTCTTCTGTCTAATGATATAGAGCATGAATCAGCAACAGCACATCTGCTTGGAGAAGTGTAGAAAATTTGAGAAACTGTTACAGTGCCTCTTCCTAAGAAGTTAGCTTCTTTGTATTGAGGATTGTATTTTTCTTCAAGCATTTTTACTAAGCCTTTGATTTCTGTAGAATCTTTAGCATCATTTTCATTAAGACTTCTTATATCTTGAAGTATATCAGCCATTTTGTAAATAGCATTGTCTCCTCTTTCTGGAGCAGAACCATGACAAGAAATACCTTTAACATCTACTCTTATTTCCATTCTTCCTCTCTGACCTCTGTAAATACCGCCGTCAGTAGGTTCAGTAGATATTACAAATTCAGGTTTAATTTTGCTTTCTTTACATATATATTCCCAGCATAATCCGTCGCAGTCTTCTTCCTGTACAGTACTAACTACAACAACTTGATATTTGTCATTTAAAAGACCTAAATCTTTCATTATTTTAGCACCGTAAACACCAGAAACTATACCGCCTTCTTGGTCAGAAGTTCCTCTTCCGCCTATTTCGATATCGTTTTCATAACCTTCATAAGGATCAAATTTCCAGTTAGCTTTGTTTCCTATACCAACAGTATCTATATGAGCATCAATACCTATTAAAGTTTTACCGCTTCCCATATAACCTAAAACATTACCCATAGGATCTATATCAACTTTATCAAATCCTACTTTTTTCATCTCTTCAGCTATTCTTTCGATTACGCCTTTTTCTTCGCAAGATTCACTAGGAATTCTAATTAAATCTCTTAAGAATTTAGTCATATCAGCTTTATAGCCTTCAGCTTTTGCTTTTATTTGTTCAAATTGTTCTTTTGAAATAGCACTCATTATTTTTTATTCTCCCTAAATATATATTTATTTCTAATAAAAATTTATTTACAATTTTATTTAATTATCTATCTTTAGCTTCCCAAACAATGTTTTTCCATCTGATAGGATCAGTATCGCCTTCAGTGCTGAATAATAATACTTTAGAATTAGAATCAAGTTTTAATTGTTTTCTTAACTCAGCATATTCATCTTTAAGCATAATAGTAGCCAAAGCACCGAAAGGAGCAGCACCTGACTCACCAGATACAACCTGAGGGTCTCCTTTTAATGGGGCAGCAAGCATTCTCATGCCTCTTGCAGCAACTATATCTTCAGCAGCTATAAAGCAGTTTGCATGATTTTTAAGTATATCCCAAGAAGTGATATTAGGCTCTCCGCATGCAAGTCCAGCCATAATAGTATTTAAATCACCTTCTACTATTCTTATTTTACCGTCTCCAGCTTCAGCACCTTTATATAAACAAGCAGCAGCTTCAGCTTCAACTATAACCATTATAGGAGGATTGTCTTTATATTTGTTAGAGAAATATCCAACCATAGCACCAGCCAAAGATCCGACACCAGCCTGTACGAATACATGTGTAGGTCTCTCTCCAAACTGTTCATCAGCTTCTAATGCCATAGTACCATAACCTTGCATAATCCAAGCAGGTATTTCTTCATAGCCTTCCCAAGCAGTATCCTGTACAACTACACCATTTGGAACTTTAGCAGCTTCGGCAGCAGCTTTTCTAACACATTCATCATAGTTGTATTCTTCTATTGTAGCAGTAGCACCTTCTGCCTGAATATTTTTTAATCTTGTTTCTGTTGAGCCTTTAGGCATGAATATAACACATTTTTGTCCTAATTTATTTGCAGCCCAAGCAACGCCTCTTCCATGATTACCGTCTGTAGCAGAGAAGAATGTAGCCTGACCGAATTCATCTTTTAATTTTTTAGAAGTGAGTACATCATAAGTGAACTCGCTTACATCTTTTCCCATTTTTTGTGCTATGTATTTAGCCATAGAGTAAGAACCGCCCAATACTTTAAAGGCATTAAGACCAAATCTGTATGATTCATCTTTTACTTTTACAGTTCCTAAACCTAAATATTTAGCCATTTCTTTTAATTCTGATAATGGTGTTTGTGTATATTGAGGGAAACTTTGATGAAATGCTTTTGCCTTTTTTACTTCCTCAATAGACATTATTGGTAAATTTTTATCATCTGTTTTAGGCATTTTATTTTCAGCCCATTTAAGCTCACTCATTTATATCCTCCTTTTTTGAATCTATATAATTATATAGAGTGAATTTACTTATTCCAAAATGATTTGATACTTTATCTCCTGATTTTGTTATTAAAAATACTCCGGAATTATTCAAAAACTTTATAGCTCTTATTTTTTCTTCTTTGTTCATTATGCTAGCAGGTTTTCCTATTAATTCTTCACTTTTTATTATAAGTTTTTCCATAAGTTCCTGAGCACTGTTTGGGATCTCTTCCAATTTTGATTTATCTTCTGTATTTAAAAGTGCGTCCAAGTCGCTTTTAAAAGGTATAAAACTAGTTATATCAAAATTTATAGAAAGTATATATTTATACTTACCGTTTATATCTCTTATAAAGACGGTTGAAGACTTTAATATTTTTCCGTTTGAAGATTTGGTAAGATAAGATAGATGATCTACTATAGGCTCGCCTTTTTTAAGTTTTTCTATAGTATTTATTACAACATTTGAAGCACCTTCTCCTGCTTTTCTTCCAGTGATTCCTCCGTTGATAATAAAAACTATTGTATGATCTAAATCATCTTCTTTTAGTTCATGTATACACACTTCGCAGTTATTTCCGAATTGTCTTGCTATACCATGTGCTACACTTATCAATGTTTCAAGTATTATATTAGAGCTCATAAATATCCTAAAATATACTTTTTATGGTTAATTATATCATCAATAGATACGTTTATAGTATACTAACTTTTTTTTAGATTTTCAAGGAAAAATCTAAATTTTTTTTGAAAATTCGTTGACAAATACACTTTTTTTAATATCCTATTAAAATGTATAGAAAAAAATAATTTCATTAAAATATATAATTTTAGGAGGCAGCTTATGCTATTAATAGGGGGAGGAAAATTAATTACAAGAGATAATAACATGCCGTTTTTAGAAGATGGGGCAGTGCTTTGTGATGGAAGATTGATTAAAGAAGTGGGAAAAACTTCTGATTTAAAGGCTAAATATAAAGATGCTGAGTATATAGATGCTAAAGGCGGTGTTATTATGCCCGCATTTATAAATGTGCATGAACATATTTACTCTGCTATGGCTAGAGGCTTCAGTATTAATGGCTATAATCCTAAAGGCTTTTTAGAAATATTAGATGGAATGTGGTGGACTATAGATAGAAATCTTACTTTAGAGCAGACAAAACAAAGTGCTATGGCCACTTATATAGAATCAATAAAAAACGGAGTTGCTACAGTATTTGACCATCATGCAAGTTTCGGACATATAGAAGGTTCTTTATTTGCTATAGAAGAAGCTGCCAAAACTATGGGAGTACGTTCTTGTTTATGTTATGAAGTTTCTGATAGGGACGGAGAGGCTAAATCTAAGGCTTCTGTTAAAGAAAATCTTGACTTTATTAAACATGCTATGGCTGATAAAACCGATATGATTAAAGCTATGATGGGTATGCATGCCTCTTTTACTATTTCTGACAAAACTATGGAAGCATGTATGAAAGATTTACCTGAAGGTATAGGCTGTCATATACATGTTGCTGAGGGTATAGAAGATTTGCATGCCTGCCTTAAAGATCATGGCAAAAGAATAGTTGACAGACTTTATGATTTCAAAGTTTTAGGTACAAAGACTATACTTGTACACTGTATATATATTAATCCTCATGAAATGGACTTGATAAAAGATACTGATACTATGACTTCTCATAATCCAGAATCTAATATGGGTAATGCCTGCGGATGTCCTCCTACTATGGAGCTAATGAAAAAAGGTATATTAACAGGTTTGGGCACTGACGGATATACTCATGATATGACAGAATCATACAAAGTAGCTAATGTTCTTCATAAACATAGTCTTTGCAATCCTAATGCTGCTTGGGGAGAAATACCTCAAATGCTTTTTGAAAATAATGCTAAAATAGCTAACCGTTATTTTGAAACTCCTCTTGGTGTGCTTAAAGAAGGTGCCGCTGCTGATGTTATTATAATGGATTATAAAAACTATACAGAGTTAAGCGATAAAAATATCAACGGACATATATTATTCGGTATGAACGGCGGACATGTTAATACTACTGTTTGTAACGGAGAAGTATTAATGAGAGAGAGAAAACTTACAAAAATTGATGAAGAAGCTGCTTATGCTAAAATAAAAGAAGAATCTGATAAACTTTGGAAACAAATCAATAAATAATTAATAATAGACTCTTTATGAATTATACCAAATAATGGATATATATTATGTTCGTTATTTGGTATATAAATATTTTTTATGTAGGCATAATGAAGTAAAATAAATAACAGTAATAATTATTTGGAGGAATTATATAATGAGTGATGTAATGACACCTATTCCTTTTGGAAATCTTATGAATTGGGTTTTGGAAGAAAAAAAGACTGGTAAAGTATTTGGTATTTCGAGAGTCTTTAAAGCTGATAAATCTAAATATTATGAAATTTTTGGAAGAAAATTAGAAACTCCTATAGGACCTGCAGCAGGACCTCATACTCAGTTAGCACAAAATATAATAGCGGCATACTATACTGGAAGCAGATTCTTTGAACTTAAAACAGTACAGAAAATGGACGGAGAAGAATTAAGTAAATGCGTTGCTAAACCTTGTATAGCTGCTAATGATGAATGTTATAACTGCGAATGGTCAACAGAGCTTTATGTACCTCAGGCTTTTGATGAGTATGTTAAGGCTTGGGTGGCTTTAAAGGTTATAGCTAAAGAATGGGATTTAGGAGATATGGACGGTTTTCAGTTTAATATGTCTGTTGGTTATGATTATGAAGGTATTAAACTAGAAAAGATAGATAAGTTTATTGAAGGATTAAAAGACGCTTCTAATACTCCTATATTTAAAGAATGTATAAAGTGGCTTAATGATAATATTGACAGATTCAAAAACTTCAAAAAAGAAGATATTGATAAAATTAATGCTGATGTATGTAATTCTGTTACTTTATCTACTCTTCATGGATGTCCTCCTTCTGAAATAGAAAAAATCGCTTCTTATTTAATAACAGAAAAAAAATTGAATACCTTTGTTAAATGTAATCCTACACTTTTGGGTTATGAATATGCAAGAAAAACATTAGATGATATGGGTTATGATTATATATCATTTACTGATTTCCACTTTAAAGATGATTTACAGTACAGCGATGCAGTTCCAATGCTTCAAAGACTTCAGAAACTAGCTTCTGATAATTCTCTTTTATTCGGGGTAAAAATTACTAATACATTCCCAGTAGATGTTAAGCAGAAAGAACTTCCTTCTGAAGAGATGTATATGTCTGGTAAATCATTATTTCCGCTTTCTATGACAGTAGCTTCAAGATTGAGCAAAGATTTTGACGGAAATTTAAGAATATCATACTCTGGCGGATGCGATTATTTTAATATTAATGATGTTATAGATGCAGGAATTTGGCCTGTAACTATTGCTACTACTTTATTAAAAACAGGCGGTTATCAAAGAACTGAACAAATAGCTAAAAATCTTAAAGAATATAAACCATTTACAAAAGTGGATGTTGCTAAAGCTGAAAAAATAGTTGAAGCAAGCAAAAAAGATAAACATCATACTAAACCTATCAAGCCTCTTGCAAGCAGAAAAATTAAGAAAAAAGTTCCTTTGGTAGACTGTTATATAGCACCTTGTATGGAAACTTGCCCTATACATCAGGACCTTACAACATATATAAGACTTAATGCTGAAGGCAAATATGATGAATCTTTCAAAGTAATTATAGAAAAAAATGCTATGCCTTTTGCGACAGGTATATTATGCCCTCATACTTGTATGGATACTTGTACTAGACAATTCTATGAAGAGCCTGTAAGTATAAGAGCTTGCAAATTAGAGGCTGCTAGAGCTGGTTATAAAAATGTTATATCCACTTTAAAACCTGCTGCTCCTATAGGAAAAAAAGCTGGTATTATAGGTGCCGGACCTGCTGGACTTTCTGCAGCATTTTTCTTGGCACGTGCTGGGGTAGAAGTTACAGTATTTGACAAGAGAGAAAAAGCAGGCGGAGTTGTTGCTAATATTATACCTAATTTTAGAATATCAGCTGAAGAGATTGGAAATGATGTAAGTTTATGCAAGCAAATGGGAGTAAAATTTGAACTTGGAAAAGAGATAAAAGACATAAAAGAGTTTGCTAAAAATTATGATTATACTGTTGTTTGTATAGGTGCTCATAAAAACATGTCTTTAAAACTTGAGGCTGGAGAATCTATAAATGCACTTAAATTTTTAGAAGAGTTCAATAAAACTAACGGCAATGTGGCTTTAGGAGAAGATGTAGTAGTTATAGGCGGAGGTAATACTGCTATGGACGCTGCCCGTGCTGCTAAGAAAAATAAAGGCGTTAAAAATGTTAGATTAGTTTATAGAAGAACTAAAAGATATATGCCTGCTTTAGAAGAAGAGCTTAAAGAGGCTTTAGAAGATGGTGTTGAGTTTATGGAATTATTAGCACCTGTGAAAATAGAAAACGGAAAACTTTTATGCAAAAAAATGGAATTATCAGACTATGATGAAAAAGGCAGAAGAAATGTTGTTGAAACTAAAGAAACAGTAGAAGTTCCTGCAAGCACTGTTATAGCTTCTATAGGTGAGCAGATTGAATCTGAGTTCTATAAATCTAATGGTATAGAAGTTGATGAGAGAGGAAAACCAAAATGCAATGCTAATAACGAATCTTCTCTTAAAAATGTTTATATTGCTGGAGACGGACTTTATGGAGCTGCTGCTATAGTTGAAGCTATAAGAGATGCTAAAGTTATCGCTGAGGCTGTATTAGGAAAAGCAGTTGCTCCTGATTTGCCTTCTGTTTCTACTGAAGAGATTTCTTACAGTAAAAAAGGTAATCTAAAAGAGGTGTCAAAAGACCATGAAGCTAGCAGATGTTTAACTTGCGACTATATATGTGAAAGCTGTGCTGAGGTTTGTCCTAACAGAGCGAATGTATCAGTTAAAGTTGATGGCGGAGCTAAAATATCACAGATTATACATATTGACTATATGTGTAATGAATGCGGTAACTGCGAAACATTCTGTCCTTATAGTTCTGCTCCTTATAAAGATAAGTTTACATTATTTGCTACTGCAGATGATATGAAAAACTCTAAAAATGACGGCTTCTTATTCTTAGATAAGGAAGGTAATGCTAAACTTAGAATAGACGGCAAAGAAGAATCATATAAAGCTGGAAATTCTAAAAACTTTAATGGAGTTTATAGTATAGTAGATAGTGTATTTAATAATTATAAATATCTTATATTGAAATAATTTTGGGTTTTTATTATATATATAATAGCATAACATTGGGGAATATAAATCTCCATTGTTATGTTTATTTTCATTAATATTATTAAAATGGGAGGTAATTTTATATGGGCGAGAGCGTTAATATTATCATTAATGGCAAAGAGATGAGCTTTGATTCTGACAGAAAATTAATGGATGTTCTTAGAAATGACTGTAAGTGCAAATCTGTAAAAGACGGCTGTTCTGAAGGAGCATGCGGAACTTGTACTGTTTTAATAGATGGAAAACCAACTAAAGCATGTATACAAACTATAGGAAGACTTCAAGGAAAAAGCGTACAAACTATAGAGGGATTTACTCAAAGAGAAAAAGATGTGTATTCTCATGCTTTTGCAGTTGCTGGTGCTGTTCAATGCGGATTCTGTATACCTGGTATGGTTATATGTGCTAAAGGTTTAATAGATAAAAATAATAATCCTACTAGGCTTGAAATAGTTGCTGCTATAAAAAATAATATTTGCAGATGTACTGGATATAAAAAAATTATTGATGCTATAGAATTAGCAGCTAAAATGATAAGAGAGAATATTGATGTTAAAGACTATAAAGGAAAGGTAAAATTAGGCGACAGAAATATTGCAAGAATAGACGCTAAAGAAAAAGCCTTAGGTACTGGTGAATACTGCGATGATGTTGAAATAGATGGAATGATTTATGGTGTAGCTGTTAGAACTAAATATCCTAGAGCAAAAATATTAAAAATAGATACAAGCGAAGCAAAAGCTTTAAAAGGCGTAGTTGATGTTATTACTGCTAAAGATTTACCTGGTGCTAAAAAAATAGGTCATATTTTCCATGACTGGGACGTACTTATAGGTGAGGGCGAGACTACAAGATTTATTGCTGACGGATTAGCTTTGATAGTGGCTGAAGATGAAGCTGCAGCTAAAAAGGCTAGGGATTTAGTAAAAGTAGAATATGAAGAACTTCCTTTAGTTAGAAATCCAGAAGAAGCTATGAAAGCAGATGCTCCTTTAGTTCATGAAGGAAGGGAAAGCAATCTTCTTACTCATGAAAGATTAGTTAAAGGAAATGCTGATGAAGTAATAGCAAAATCAAAATATAAAGTTACAAGGCATTATGAACTTCCTTGGACAGAACATGCCTTTATGGAAGCTGAAGTTGCCGTTGCTATGCCTTTTAATGATGGTATATTTGTATATTCAAGCGATCAGAGCGTTTATGATACAAAAAGAGAAGTTGCTATGGCTTTGGGTATAGAGCCTGATAAGGTTGTAGTAGAAAATAAATATGTAGGCGGCGGTTTTGGCGGTAAGGAGGATATGAGTGTTCAGCATTATGCCGCTATAATGTCATACAGAACAAAAAGACCTGTTAAATTCAAACTTACAAGACAGGAAAGTATTAATTGGCACCCAAAACGCCACCCTATGAGTATAGATATGACTACTGCCTGCGATGAAAATGGTATACTTACTGCTATGAAAGCTGCTTTAATTACTGATGCTGGTGCTTATGCTTCCTTATCTGGTCCAGTACTTCAAAGAGCTTGTACTCATGCTGCTGGTCCTTATAATTATCAGGTTATAGATATAGACGGTAAATCTTTCTATACTAATAATCCTCCTACTGGACCTTTCAGAGGATTCGGAGTTCCGCAGTCTTGTTTTGCTACAGAAATGAACATAAACTTACTTGCTGAAATGTGCGGATTAGATCCTTGGGAAATAAGATATAGAAATGCTATACGTCCCGGTCAGGTACTTCCTAACTATCAAATAGCTGATGAAGCTACTGGACTTGTTGAAACATTAGAGGCTGTTAAAGATATATATTATAATAATAAAAATGTAGGTATAGCCTGTGCTTTGAAAAACTCTGGTGTAGGTGTTGGGCTTCCAGATACTGGAAGAGTTCGTTTGGTTATAGAAGATGGAAAAGTACATGTATATTCTGCCGCTTCTTGTATAGGACAGGGGGTTGCTACTGTGCTTTATCAGATAGTAGGTGAGACTCTTGATTTAGATGATGATAAGATTATAGTTCATCAGCCTAATACGGCCACATCTCCAGACTCTGGTACTACTTCAGGATCAAGACAAACTCTTATAACAGGTGAAGCTTGCAAGAGAGCCTGTGAAGAGCTTAAAAAAGAGCTTGATAAAGGAAAAACTTTAAAAGATTTGGAAGGCAAAGAGTTTTATGGTGAATGGCTTACTATAACTGATAAAATGGGCGTTGATAAACCTCACCCAGTTTCTCATGTTGCTTATAGTTATGCTGCTCAGGTTTGTATACTTAATGATGACGGCACTATACAAAAAATAGTTGCAGCTCATGATATAGGAAAGGCTATTAATCCTATAGCTTTGGAAGGCCAGATTGAAGGCGGTGTTGTTATGTCTTTAGGATATGCTCTTACAGAGAAATTCCCGCTTGAAAATTGTGTGCCTAAAGTAAAATTCGGTACTTTAGGATTATTCAGAGCTGATAAAACTCCTGATGTTGAGTCTATTATTATAGAAAAACCAGGAGTGCCTTACGGATATGGTGCTACTGGTATAGGTGAGATTTCAAGTATACCTACTGCTCCTGCTGTTGCTTTAGCATATTACAAATTTAATGGTGAGTTCCAAACAGAACTTCCGCTTAAAAATACTCCTTATTCAAAATAATTTATTTTTTTATGAGTTTATTTAATGATGAACTTGTAATTATAAGAGGGGCTGGAGATTTAGCTACTGGTGTTGTGTATTCTTTGTATAAAGCTCATTTTAAGATTATATTATTAGAAACACAATACCCCTTTTCAATTAGAAGAAAGGCTGCATTGTCCGAAGCTGTTTATGATGGTAAAAGCAGAGTTGAGGATATTGAAGCTGTTTTAGTAAAAAGCTATGAAGAAGCCCTTAATATAGTTGCAGATAAAAATTATAGTAAGATACCTATTCTTATTGATCCTAATTGTGAAATATTAAGTTGTATAAAGCCTGCATTTTTAATTGATGCTATAATAGCTAAAAAGAATTTAGGAACAAATAAATCTATGGCAAAATATACTATAGCATTAGGTCCGGGATTTACTGCTGGTAAGGATGCTGACATTGTTATAGAAACTGTAAGAGGACATAATCTTGGAAGAATGTATACCAAAGGTGAGGCTATACCAAATACTGGAATACCAGGTAATATAGGCGGAAAAGAGGCTGAAAGAGTAATACATGCAAGTGCTGATGGTATTATTGAAAACATAAAAAATATAGGTGATTTTGTAAGAGAAAAAGAAGTTATAGCATATATAAATAATAATAATGAAAAAATAGAAGTTCTTGCTGCTTTTGACGGTCTTTTGAGAGGCATTATAAGAGATGGTTTTAAAGTTCATAAAGGATTAAAAATAGCGGATATTGATCCTAGAAAATCCGAATATGATAATTGCTTTACTATCTCTGATAAGGCTAGAAATTTGGGCGGTGCTGTACTTACTGCTATGATGTATTTATATAATAGATGATTAATGTTTTACTCTAATTTTATTATCATTGCTTAGTATATACCTAAACAAATATAGTTTGTCAATTTTTTTATTCAACTTTTTCCCGCCGCAAAAAGTGCAAATCTAAAAATAATATTAAATAGTACTAATTATGTTTTATATGCGGGATAAATTGCTAAATTTAGCATAAAATGCAGTCTTTTTGCTTCTCGCCGCAGGCGTACTTCGTATGTGCCACACCTGCTACGGCACACAGAGCGGACGGCAAAAGAAGTGGGGGTGCGGCACGACTGTGTGCTTCGCAGGGCTAGTCCACGCAATTATAAATAAAAATAGTTTTGAAACAAGTCTAATGCTAGATAATACTTTATACCATTTATAAGTTTTTAAAATACAAAATTATAAAAATTATATACAGTTTACTTGCTTTAGTAAATTAAGAAATACTTAAATGCAATATGTGTGCTTTAAGTGCATATTTTTAAATTAATTAGTATAATATGTTGATATTTTGCTGTTATTATGTTAATATAATTATGTAAACTATATTATGATAATAAGATTATGATAACTAATGCAGAAGCTAATACTAAAGAAAGATATTTAAAAGAAAATTTAATAGCATATATTGGAAATAAAAGAAGATTACTTCCATTTATAGAGTCTACAATTTTACGTATATTAGAAGATAATAGTTATGTAAAAACTGCTTTGGATTTATTTGCAGGAAGCGGCAGTGTATCGAGACTTTTAAAGACTTTGAATTTAGAGGTTTATTCTAATGATTGGGAGTATTATTCTTATATATTGAATTATGCTCATTTGGCTATTAATATAAAAGATTTGGATAATATGTTTAGTCATACTGGAGGATTAGAAAATACAATTAATATGATTAACAGTATTAATCATATTAATGATAATGACAGATATATCTCTAAATATTACGCCCCGTCAGATGATAATAATCCAGACTTAATTAATGAAAGGCTTTTTTATACTCAGTACAATGCCTCAAAAATAGATATTATAAGGCATAACATAGAAGAGCTTTATAAAAATAATGTCATCAATCAAAAAGAATATTATTATTTAATAGCTTCTATAATATATGAAGCTGCCACACATACAAATACATCTGGAGTATTCAAGGCTTTTCATGCAGGTTTTGGAGGAAGAAATAAAGATGCTCTAAATAGGATACTTTCTCCTATATCATTAAAACAAATACCATTATTTGAAGGCTCTGATTGTTATGTAAGTATGCTTGATGCTAATGAGTTTGTTATAAAAAATAAAGATAAGCATTTTGATTTGGTTTATTTGGATCCTCCTTATAATCAGCATCAGTACGGAAGTAATTATCACTTACTCAATACTATAGCTTTATGGGATAAACCAGCCATTAATAAAAATATCTATGTTGATGGAAAGAAAACTGATAAAGGCGGTATTAGAAAGGACTGGGTAAAAACAAAATCTTTATACTGTTACAAAAAAACAGCCAAAGATACATTAATAAATTTACTCGATAATATAAATACAAGCCATATAGTAATGAGTTATTCTACTGATGGTATAATAGAGTATGATGATTTGATATCTATTCTTGAGGAGCATGGCAAATTGGATATAGTTACTTCTGAATATACAAAATACAGAGGTGCTAAGAGATCTATTGTTAATAAAACAAAAAATGTAGAGTATTTATTTGTTGTGGATACTAGAAAGCATAATTTTTGTTTTAGTAATTTCAATAAGAATTTAAAATATATAGAGAACATAAGACTTAAGTTAGAAAACCCTTTGGACTGTTCTAAAGACAGTATAATATTTGATTATGATAAAGATAATATTATAATAATTTATCTTGAATACTCAACTCATATAATCAATAAAGAAGATATATGTTCTAAACTTCAAAATAAAAGTTTGGAATATATAAAGATGTTTTCTTTATTTTTAGACAGATACATGAAAGAGGATAATATAGAGGCATTAAAAATATATTCATATCATTTCAATGCAGCTGTACTATCAAATAATATAAAACTTATAAAATATTTCGGAGAATATATATTAAAGACTTACAGCAGATTATGCTCAAGAAAATCAAATGAGTATTTATTTGATATTACAAATGATATTTTGGATATAATATCATATTATAAAAATAATGATATAAGCATTATAAATAGGATAAGAAAGAGAATAATTTACAATATAACGCATTCTAATATTTCTGAAATTAACAAAAATAAATTATTACTCAGACTTGAAAAATAATAAAAAAATATTATATTTAACACTGTATTTATAAATAATAGAAAATTGTAGAAGTAGAATATATTATGTTTAAGATTATGATTAAAGCTTTATTTATTCTTTATTTTTGTTCTCTGGCGGTTTTGTATTCAGAGAATAATTATGAAGCTGAAGCAATATTAAGTGCTTTGAATGGAGTTAGAGAAAATGAAGGTTTGTATTCATTTGAACTGAGCGATGAACTTAATAAAGCGGCAGATATTAGAGCTAAAGAACTTTCGATTAGTTTTTCTCATATCAGACCTAATAATACTCGATATGATGAGCTTCTATATGAGAATCGTATAAGGGTTTTTTCTTCTGATGAGAATATAGCATATAGATTTAAGAATGCTGAAACGGTTGTAAGTTATTGGATGAACTCTTCGCAGTATAAGATTAATATATTAAGTGATAAATTTACCCATGTAGGTGTCTCGCATTATGCTATTAACGGTGAGGATTTTTGGGTTGTTATATTTGCTCAGCTGAGAAGGCAAAATTAATTTATATTAGCTTTTTAATTCCAATATATTTTCAAGTATTTTCTTTCTAAGCATTTCTATATTAATATTATTTTTAGCACTTATAAATATTGAATCTTCATAAGAAGTAGATATTTTATTTTTCTGCACTTCATCTATATTATCAACCTTATTAAATACAACTATTCTTTTTATATGTGATGCATCTATTTCTTTTATAATGCTTTCTACCTGAATGAGTTTATCATTTATATTTTCATCAGAAGCGTCAGCTAAATGCAGTAATAAATCAGCTTCTACAACTTCTGAAAGTGTGGACTTAAATGATGCTACCAATGTATGCGGAAGTCTGTCTATAAATCCTACTGTATCACTTATTATAGCCTCTACAGGTGTATCATCTCCAAGATATAGTTTTCTAGTATGCGTATCTAAAGTTGCAAATAACTTGTCTTCTACATAAACACTTTCTTTGCATAGCAGATTAAATAATGTGCTTTTTCCAGCATTAGTATATCCTACTATAGCAACTCTGAAAGCATTTCCTCTTGATTTTCTTCCAGTGCTTGCTGATTTTTCAACTTTACTTAATTGAGTTTTTAATTTATGTATTCTCTCTCTTGCTCTTCTTCTGTCATATTCCAACTGTTTTTCTCCAGCACCTCCTCTTAATCCAATACCTCCTTTTATTTGGCTTAAATTTGTTCTTTTACCTTTTAATCTTGGATATTCAAATTCTAAAAAAGCTAATTCCACCTGCATTTTTGCAGTCATAGTTTTAGCACGCATTGCAAATATTTCTAGTATTATTTCTGTTCTTGTAAGTGCCTTTATATTAGAGCCTTCTTCTATAGCATTAACCTGAGAACCGCTCAACTCATTATCAAATACAAAATATTCAACATTATCAGTTAAAGCACTTTCTTTCAAACTTTCTAATTTACCAGTACCTATATAAGTGCCTGCAGTTATTTTCTGCTGAATAAATGAATATCTTTCTGCTACTTCGTATCCTGCTGTATCGCATAGCATTGAAAGTTCATTAAGTATATTATCTATATTAATTTTGCTGTTTCTGTATTGTTTGCTGTCGGCTACAAATATTATATATGCTTTTTTTATATTATTTAGTTTGATATCCATAAAAAACTGTTCCTAATTTAAGTATTTAAAAGTTTATAAAATCATTATTTTATTATTATTGCTAATAAAAATTGTTCGCTAAAAATGTATAGCAAATGAATTTGCTATACGCTCACAATTTTTATATTTGGCTTTCTAATATTTAAAAATTATTATTTTGTTACTAGAGAATTATAAAGTTCTATAGTTTTATC
>NZ_CASEGO010000028.1 GCF_949287625.1 uncultured Brachyspira sp.
TTCATAGGTATTCCTTTTGTTTATTTCTAGCAATTTAAATTATAAGGAATACCTTCTTTTTTTAAACTAAAAGTGTGCAATATCTATGGCTCTTAAACACTTTATTTTTTTAAAATATTATTGACATAATTACATATTATGTTATTATAATACAATAAAAAAAAGTTGATTATGTAGTATATGAAAAATAATCTCTAGTTAAATTCTCTCGAAAAGCGTTGAATATACTATAAATGATTGAAATGTATCAAAATTCTAATATTTGAAAATGTTGTTTTTTTTATTATTATATACCTAAAATCATGTATAATGTACTGTTTTTTTTAAAAAATATTTTTTTTGTAACGCTTATATTTATTTTAACATGATAAGTATGTTTTTTAAATTATAATTAATTTAAAAACCGTATTTTTAAATTAATTATAATTATTTTTTTTAAAATATTATTGACATAATTATATATCATGATATTATATTATAATAAAAAAAAGTTGAGTATTTTTATGCCTAAACCGATTTTTAATACAACACAATCCCAAAAAATTGAAACTAATGTAAGCACCTCAAAAAAGAATGGATTAAAAGTTGATGAGAAAGTATTGAGAGAGAAACTTAGAAAAAAGAGATCTGATAAGTATATGGAAGCTATAAAAGCTTTGGATGCTGGAGATGTAATGATGTCTCAAAAACAAAAAGAGGAATTGCTCAGTACAATAAAGGAAGAATTTGCTGATGTTTCTTCTATTTTTGTAGAATCTAATTTAATCGGTGTATTAGGTAAATGTTATTTAGGGGATACTTATGATGTTCATACTTTAGATATTTCAGGTATCATGATAATAGAACATTATAAAAGCAATCAAAAATTACCTAATGGTTTTGAATCTGCAAGGTCTTTATGTCAGCATCCTCAATACGAATTTATAGAAGTTTATGAAAAGTTTATGATTGCTGTTATGAGTGATGGTTCAACAGCAGTAATATCAAAATAATTATTATGGGAGGTGTTTATTCATGTCTAATGATCGTTTAGTCTCAAGAGCTAATCTTTCCGCTATAGAAGCTAATTTGGCGGCTATATCTGAGAGGGTATATCATATCTCTTCTATTGTTAATAATGTTGATGATAGAGTTATTCAGGTTGATGGAAAAGTTGATAATTTTTATTCTGAATTTATAAATTTAAGAGATGAGTTTGAAGAATTTGTAGGAGAGTCAAGAAGAATAGCTGCTTTGGCAGATGCTAAACAAAGCATAATGATATTGAAGCAGGAAATAGAAGAAAATTTCGGATATTATGATGAGGTGAGAAGGCATACTGTTGGAATATTAAATGCTAATGATGTGGGTATTGTAAGAAAAGAAACTATGGCAAATGCTACTGAGGAACTTATGATGAAAGCTCCTAGGTATTGGCTTGCTCCTGCATTGATAGCTCTTTCTGCTTGGATATCCGATGATAGAGAATTGGCTGAAAAAGCTCTGAAAGAAGCAATTAGAAGAGATGATGAAAAAACAAGTTTGCTTTTCTGTTTGATTAGCAGAAGGGCAGGAAAATTCAATGGTGCTTTAACTTGGCTTGACAGATATTTTTCTATGCAGGATCCGTCAAAGATGGAGAGAAGAATAGTTGTTGTTTTAGATGCATTTGCGAGCGGTTTATTTGGTCCTGATGGTAAAGGTTTATGCTCTGAGAAAATTGCTTTTTGGATAGATGAACTTTCAAGTAAAAGCGGATTTATAGAAAATCAAAGAGAACAATGGAGCAATGCTTTATATGATCAAATAGTTGATTTAGATGATAAAGAATATCCTCTTTTGCAGGAGTATAGCGAAACTTGGCCTAAACTTAAAGAAGTAATTAATTGGGCATATACTCATGAGGATATATATGATTATTTTTATGATATCTTTAATGCCGAAGTAAAAAATGTAGCTATGATATCAGATAAAATAGATGAGATATTAGATAATTTAGTAAATAATTATGATAATGAAGAATTACCTAAAAGAGCACTCTTAAGAAAAAATGAACTTATTGTAGAAGAAGAGGGAGATACAGAAACTGCAGAAGAAAGATTTGATTCTGAGTTTCAGGCTTATGAAGAATACAGTGATTTTTCAGAACATCTTACAAATATAGCATTGTTTCCTGAGGCTACAGGGGCTCTCGTAGCCACACAGAAACTTGCTGTGTCTTTATCTAAAGATTGGATTATAGATGCATATACAGATTTAACAGCTAAAAGCAGAGCAGAAGTGCCAACAAATATAGATATAAGAATAAAAGATTGGCATGGTGTTACTCAGGACGGATCAAATGAAGAAGAACTCGTTCAGTCTTTAACAGAACATATTAATAGAGAGAGAACATACGAACTTAGTAAGAAAAAATGGATTCCAGCTTCTATTACAGTAGGTGTTATAGCTGTTATAGCTGCATTTTTACTAAGCAATTTACATATAATAGCATCTGTTGTTGTACTAGGATTGGCAGGATATAAGATATATAAATTAAACAAGGATTATAAAGATAGTATAAATAAGATCAATAGAGAATATGATGAATATTTAGAAAAATCTCTTACGGTTTTAAGAGGTATTTTGGCTGAAGTTGTGGATTACAGAAGTTTTTATGCAGAGAAGGACAGTGATTATAATAGGGTTATAGATTTCTTGAATAGTATATCTTCTGCAACATTAACAAATTAAAGTTTTTAAATGTGTAATTTATATTAAGGATTGTTTATGATTATTTTAGATGATAATGAAAAAGTTGATGGTTTAGAACCTATTGATGATAAAGATGAAAATCAAGAGGAGTCTGAAAATACTGATAACTATGATGATGTAAATGATGCTGAAAATTTAGAAGATGAAGAATATGATAATGATTCAGATGATGAAGATGTGGAAGATAGCGAAGACGATGATGATGACTATGACGAAGATGATTCAGATGATGACTATGACGACGAAGAAGATGACGAGGAAGAAGAAAATTCTGTAAATGATCAGATTATAATACAGCCTAGGGCAAGTCTTCTTAATTCTTATAATGATATGTCTGAAAGTTTTCCTAAATGGGATTTGATGCCTCCTGCTGTACCTATAAAAAGAGTAAGAAGAAAATAATTTAAGGAATATATTATGATAAAAGCTCCAAAAACATATTTTGAATGGAATAAAATTTTAGATACATTAAAAAGTTCATCTCCTTCAGATACTGAAATACTTGAAGCAATAAATAATGGTGTTATAGAATCTGGAAATTATGAGAGATTATTCACAAAGCTGCAAGAAACTATAGAGTATAGAATGAAAAAAGCAGATGAAAAATTTGACTCTATTACAGGTAAAACAACAAATATTGATATTTTATCTCCTGCATTAAACAATTTAAAAAGAGAATATACTTTTCTTTTGAAGATAGTTAAAGCACAGTCTATATTGAATGTGTCTAAGGAGTATTCTGATAAATTTGTAGAGTTTATAAAAAGTTCAGCTGATACAGTACAGCAGAGTTTAGAAGATTCCGCTGCTTCAGATAGAACAGGATTTTTAAAGAAGATAATAAAGAGTACTAGAGTAAATGATTTAGGAGTATAATATGAATTATAAAGAATGTAAAGAAAAATTAAAAAGATATTCCCTTGCTAGAATACCTTTTATTCCTTTTTATACAATAGAAAGACAAAGAGCATTAGATATTTTGAGAGAAACAGCTAAGGATCTTTCATTGCCTTTTTATGTTCATACATTATCAAAAGGTATGTATGATATAGTTACAGAAAAATCTGTTAATGATGATAAAACAGTTATAGGAGCTTTAGATTTTATAGCTGAACAAATAAATTTAAAGGCTAATTTAACTTTTATTTTTACAGATGTTTCAGAATTGGATGCAGATACAACTACTGCAAGATATATTTTTGATATAGTAAATTTAGCAGAAGAAAAAGGTGCTTCTATTATAGTTATTACTCAGGATACTGTATGGTCTAATTTACAGAGATTGGGTATGAGTTTAGATTTGGATTTGCCTTCAGAAGATGAGGTTTATGATATTATAGCAGAAAATATAGAACCTTATAAAAATAGCATAAAAGTTGATTGGGACGAAAATGATTATAGAGAAGCTGCTTTAACTCTTACAGGTATTACTAAAGTAGAAATACAGAATGTAATAGTTTCTTTGATAGCAAGCAGACATATAAAGAAAGCTGATTTGCTTGAATTAAAATTTGCAAAAGATAAATTATTTTCAGATATAAACGGTCTTGAAAAAATAGAAGTATCATCTGATATAGCAGATGTAGGAGGACTTGGAGGATTAAAGAATTGGCTTAATGATAAGAAGAAGCTTCAGGTATCAGAAAAGAGAGATGAATTAACAAAAAGAGGATTAAATCCGCCTAGAGGAATATTATTAGTAGGAGTACCTGGATGCGGAAAATCTCTTTCTGCTAAGGCGGTTGCTTCGTATTGGAATTTACCTCTTTATAGATTAGATTTTGCCACTGTTCAGGGACAGTATGTTGGTCAGAGTGAGCAGCAGCTTAAAGAAGCTTTTCAAACTGCTGAAAGAGTTTCCCCATGTGTTTTATGGATAGATGAAATAGAGAAGGGACTTTCAGGCGGCGGTTCTGATTCTTCAGGCGTTACAACTAGAATGATAGGTCAGTTTTTATTTTGGATGCAGGAATGCAAAAAGATGGTATTCGTTGTTGCAACTGCAAATGATGTATCCGAACTTCCTTCAGAGCTTTTAAGAAGAGGAAGATTTGATGAATTATTCTTTATAGATTTGCCTTCAGAAGAGGAGAGAAAAGATATTATTAATTTGTATTTAAAAAAATATTTGAATTCTTCTGTAGATGAAAATACATTAAAAGAACTTATTGAAATAACTGACGGCTTTACCGGTGCAGATTTAGAATCATCAATTAGAGATGTAGCGTATAGGGTTATTGCAAATGATGATCTTAAGTTTACAAGTGAACTTATTATAAATGCACTTAAAAATGTTATTCCGCTTTCAAAGACTAGCCCTGAAAAAATAGAGTATATAAGAGATTGGGGAAGGGAAAGAGCCGTACCTGCTTCAAATATACCTATAGGCGGCAAAAACGATGATAATAAATTAGTAAGAAGGGTTTTGGTATAATATATTGTATATAAATAATGGGCTTGGTTATGTAAATCAGGCTCATTATTTAAATTGTATAATGCCTTTTTATTTCTTCTATAAAATCAGAGCATATTATATTTTGTCTATTGTTTTTTATTTCTATTTCAGCGGTTATTATTTTGTTATTTTGATTATTATCAATATCTGTAAATAATTTTCCTGTTTCATCGCATATAAAACTTTTGCCTATGAAAGATGCTTCCATAATTGGATTTTTTTCTATACCTATGCGATTGCATAATACTAGAGAGTTAAATTTTCTATAGCTCTTATTCTAGCTATTTCAAAAGTGGTATTTGAACCGAAATTAGCAAGTACGCATATTAAATTACTTCCATTCAATATTTGTTTTCTTGATATTTCATTGAAGCATAAATCAAAGCATATTTGTACTGATATATTAATACCGTTTATATTGAAAACTAAATTCGCGTTATTTATTTCTCCAATATCAAAAAATTTCTTTTCAAAATCAGATAAATGTATTTTTCTATATATGCCTTTTATATTTCCTTTTTCTATTATTGCAGCAGAATTATAAATTTTATCTTCAAACTTTTCAGCAAATCCCGCAATTATAGAAGTATCATATTTTTTTGACATTTCAGATAGGCTATTTATGAATATGCCGTCTTTTATATTTTCAGATATATTTTTTAATTCATCTCTGTTTTCAAATAAATAACCATTAGAAGATAGTTCAGGAAGTACTATTAAATCAGATTTTTCTTTATCACTTATATTTTTTAACTGATTATTTATTATATCTAAATTTTTATACTTATCTTTTTGTATATCGAATTCAAAGGTACTAATCTTCATTATAGTCCTTGTATCCTTTTTCTTCTAGTAACTTCTTTGTTCTCTTATCCCAATTTTTATCATCACTTATAACGGATACATATTTTAATCTAGGAGCTGTTTCCTTTGAAAGCATATCTATATTAAAGCATTTTATATTTTCTAATATTAAAATTCTTATTCTAGGATGATTTAATATAGCATCCATATTTTCAAGATTTCTAAGATTAGTTAAAATAACCTTTTTTAAATCTTCTAAATTACTTAAATCAGGAATTTCTTTTAATGTAGGTATATTATTCAATTCCAATGTTTTAAGTGTTTTCATTTCTGATATAAAATTAAATGATCTTATATTCTTTCCTTTTTCAATATAGAGTTCTTCTAGTTCTGGAAGTTTTTTAGGCATTTCTTCCTCATGAGAAACTCCTGTAAGAACGGCTATTTTTTTAAGATTAGGATTCTTATCAAAAGACTCCATTCTGAATGTTCCAGCACCTATTTCTCTTATTGTACTTTTCATAGATAAATAAACATCTTGTCTTAATGTAAGTCCATTTTCTATATAAATACTTTCTAAATTTTCTATATTATCAAGAGGCTTTAATTCCATATCTTTAGGCAAATCACCGTATAGATGCAAACTTCTCAAATTGATAAGTTTAGCAAATATAGAAATATTTTTTAAAGGATATTTTAACGATGCATGATATATAAGATTTCTCATTTCAGGCAAAGCTGTAAGCAGATCATTACCGCTTATATAATTTTTATTACTTTCATCCTTTTCTGACGATAAGTTAATAAAGAAATCTTCTCTAGTTTTTAGAAGTTCATTTAGAGCGGATATATTATCCTTTTTTATACCTATATCATCTACAAAAAGAATATGTCTCTCTTTTGAAAGTCCCAATTCGAAAAGGGCTTGATTATCTAATTCTGATATTTTTATTTTCTTCATCATAATTATTTACCATATAAAAAATATGCCATATTATAAAACAGGAGCTATAATTCTGCAAGCCGAATTTCTAAGTCTTACAAGCATAGGCTGTTTAGAATATTCCTCTATAGTTATTTTATGAGAATCAAGCATATCTTTCTTAAATATATCCTCAAATTTTTTAGCTATATCAATATCATATATAACAGCATTCATTTCGTAATGTAAATAAAAGCTTCTTATATCCATGTTGCAAGTACCGCATGATACTATTCTTCCGTCCATTATACAGAATTTGCTGTGCAAAAATCCTTTTTCATATAAGTATATATTAACTCCAGCCTTAAGTAAAGTTTCAAAATAAGTCTGAGCTACCCACCAAGGCACAAGTTTATCAGGCTTACCTGTTATCATTAAATGTACATCCACTTCTGATAAAGCAGCATTTTCTAAAGCAGCTAAAAATCCGTCATCTGGAACAAAATACGGACTTTCTATATAAATGCTTTTCTTTGCCTCTTCTATCATTTTAGAATATACTTTTTGTATGCTGTCCCATTTAGAGTCAGCACCTGAAGTTATAATTTGTACTGGAAGAAATCTGTCCGTTGCCGACTGAGGAAATAAATCTTTTCTTATTATTGAAACTCTTTCTTCATCTAAATATTTATCTATATATTTTAATTTTCTTGAAATCTTATGTTTTTTTTCATTAACATTAAATACTTCTAAATCTCTTCCTCCTGCATTATACCAGTCGCATACAAACACATTTTGTATAAGATTGCAGGCATCTCCTACCATTCTCATATGTACATCTTTCCAAGATTCAAAACATTTTCCGCCGTCTATGTACTCCTGTCCCATATTCATTCCGCCCATATATGCTGCAACCCCATCAACTACAACTATTTTTCTGTGATTTCTGTAATTCACAAATCTAGTCCATAATATAGAAAAAGGATCATGATAGTATAAAAATTTTATACCGTTCTTTTTCAATTCTTTTCTGTATTTTTTGCTTATTCTCATTAAAGAACCAACACCGTCAAATATAAGTCTTATTTCAACTCCTTCTTTAGCTTTCTTTATAAGAACGTCCTTAATTCTTTCTCCAAGTTCATCGCTTCTCCATATAAAATATTCCATATGTATAGTTTTTTCTGCGAGTTTTAAATCTTCTATTATGGCATTAAAAAGTTTTTCTCCTTCATCAAATACATAAACTTCATTTTGCACTGTAATAGGAGAATATCCGCTTCTTATAGCAAGTTTTACTAAGTTAATATTTCTGCCGTAATTGCCCTGCATATTATCAAGTATTGTTATTTGTTCATTTAATAGTGATGAGAAATATTTTTTTATCATATCTTCCGGGAGTTTTGCTGAAATTTTCTTCTTTGATTTTCTCCAATCCATTCCCAAAAATATATAAAATATTACTCCTATATAAGGTAAAAATACCAATACTGTAAGCCAAGCTATAAAAGAGTATGGAGGTCTGTTTTCAAGAAGCATTTTTATAGCTATTGATACAACATACAAAAAAAATATAATAGTTAATATATAAAATACCATTTTTATCCCAATATAATCTGTTATTTATTTTAATATTTATAGTAATTAAATACTATATAAAAAAATTATAAATGTCAACAAAGAATAACATAATAATAAAATTTATAAAAACACTTGACAAAAATCATTAGTACGTTAAAATAATACTACTTCCGAAAATATTTGTAATGAAGGGCGTTGGTTTTCTTTTTCAGGAAAGAGACCGACACTCTTTTTTTATGTTTTAGGAAAATATATTATATGCTAATTTTGTATGAATAATAAAAATAGTAAGATAAAACCGCAAAAACAAAAAGAGTACGGCAGAGTACCTAAAAAAAAGAAATTGCAGAATAATAAAGAAAAATCTAATAAGACTGCACCTATTATAGATGAAGTATTATTATTTAATGGTATAAAAGATATTTTAGAAAGAGATGGTATATATTTGCTTGATTTGAAGGTAAGAGCAATTTCTGACAACAAAAAAGTATATGCTGTTATATATAAAAAGAAAGAAAGTGTATCTCATACTCATTGTATAGAAACTACAAGAAAGATTCAGGAATGTATAAAGCAAAACGGATATGATGAGGGCGATTATACTATTACTGTGTCATCTGCTGGTTTCAGATGGAAATTTAATGATAGGTATGAACTTTTTGAGGGTATGCCTATAAAAATAAAGTACAGAGACGGTGATAATTTTATTACATCTTATGCTGAATTAAAAGAGGCTAAAGATGATTATATCATTATAAATGTTTTTGATGAAGAGAATATTATTAATGAAAAAAATATTAAAATATTGAAAAACGATATTATAAAAGCAAGATTAAATTGTTAATAATTATGATAATAAATATTAAAAATAAAAAATGGAGAATATCAAATGTTTGAAAACGTTGGAACTTATTTACAGCAGCTTTCTGATGAAAAGGATATTAGTATAGAACTTTTAAAAGAAGTTATAGCATCTACTATAGAATTAGCTTTAAAAAAGAAATATGGAAATGATATAAATTTTCATATTCATTTTGATAATAAAAATAATCCTACTGTATATAAGGGAGCTAACGTTGTAGAAGAAGTAAGAGATAAGAATAAAGAAATATCTTTAGAAGAAGCTAAAAAATTAGATCAAGATATTAATTTGGGTGATGAAGTATTAATACTTGTAGATCAGGTTGAAGCATTCGGAAGAATAGAGAGTATGGTTGCTAAAACTACATTTTTCCAGAAGATTTCAGACCTTGAAAAGAATATTATATATAATGAGTTTAAAAGAAGAGAAAATCAGCTTGTAAACGGATATTTTCAAAGGGAACATAAAGGAACTATTTATATAAATCTTGGAAAAACAGAAGGCGAATTACAGAAAAAGGATCAGTCTCCTAGAGAACATTATACAGTAGGTGATAGAATAAGAGCCTATATATATAAAGTTCAGGGGGGAAAAGATGATAGAACAGGTAAGGAAATACCTACTAAAATACTCCTCACTAGAACAAAAGCAGATTTTATTAAAAAACTTTTTGAACTTGAAATACCAGAAATAGCAGACGGTACTATAGAAATTAAAAATGTAGTAAGACAACCTGGTTTAAA
Source organism: uncultured Brachyspira sp. (assembly GCF_949287625.1). Taxonomy (GTDB): domain Bacteria; phylum Spirochaetota; class Brachyspiria; order Brachyspirales; family Brachyspiraceae; genus Brachyspira. The sequence goes on from NZ_CASEGO010000028.1 coordinate 10,101, forward strand.
AATTAAAGTAGCTGTAGTATCAAATAAACCAGAAGTAGACCCTATAGGAGCTTGTATAGGTCAGAAAGGTATACGTATACAGTCAATTATAAAAGAAATTGAAGGCGAAAAAATAGATGTTGTAAAATGGTCAAAAGATATCAGAGAATATATTGCTGAGGCTATAACTCCAGCTAAACCTATACGTATTATTATTACAGATCCAGAGAAAAAAGAAGCTATGATCATTATACCAGATGATCAGCTTTCTTTGGCACTTGGTAAAAGCGGTTATAATGTGAAATTAGCTTCTCAGCTTACAGGATATTATTTTGATATAAAAACAGAAACAGATATTAAAGAAAATCCAGAATTATTGAAAGATATTGTACCATTAAATCAAATATTCTCAGATACTGCCGAAGAAACAGAAACTCCTACTGAAGAGCCTGAAGCAGCAGAAGTATTTGAAAGTAATCTTTATTCTTTACAGGGTATTGATGAGAGTATAATAAAAACTCTTATAGATAGCGGCATTAACTCTATAGAAGAATTGTATAATTTATCGGCTGAAGATATTATGGAGAAAACAAATCTCGATAAAGATACAGTTGATAATTTGATGCTTGTAATGAAAGATGTTGTAGAAATAGTAGAAAGCGAAGATGAATATGAAACTACTTCAGAAGAAGTTGTTGAAGAGATAGAAGTTTATGAGTGTCCTAACTGCGGTTCAAGTATTACAGAGGATATGACTAAATGTCCTAAATGCGGAATTGAGCTTTCTTTTGAATAATTTTGTATAATTGAGTTATCTTTATGATATGCGAGGTTTGCGGGAGTGATAATTATTCTGAAATAGGAACTATAAAAAATATATGGCAGAGTGATAAAAAGGTATATCAATGCTGTAATTGCTCTCTTTATTTTATAGATTTGCCTACAGATGAAGAAATATATGCTTTATATAAAAATGAATATCATAATAATATAAAAAATAAACTATTTGAGACAGCTAAAAGTAAGATGCGTTATGCTAGAAGTTTATCTCAGTTTAATTTTATAAAAAACTATATTGACTTTTATAACAAAAAAGTATGCGAGATTGGTGCTTTTGACGGACTGCTTCTAAATATATTTAAAAAAAATGGCTGTGATGTATATGGATATGAGCTCAATGATAATGCGAGACTTTATGCTAAAAATAAATATGATATTGATTTGAAGCCTAATTTTTTAGAAAGTAAAGAAAAGTATGATATTATAATGCTTTCACATGTTATAGAGCATTTTAAAAATCCTTTTGATGTACTCATTAAAATTAAAAATATGCTTAAAGACGATGGATACTTATATATAGAAGTGCCTAATTCTCCTAATAAAGATCAATGCAGTTATGATATGCTTATGAGATATTTGTCTACAGAACATATTGTTAATTTTAACATAGAAAATTTAAAAATGTTTGTAAAAAAAGCAAATTTAAATATTATAGAATGTAAGTATAGTAATTATTCGGTTTCAAAATACAATAATAATTTGAGGGCTAATATATTAGAGGGAAGTATCCCAAATATAAGTAATTTATTTTCATTTGCTCTTTTTGGTATTAAGACTTTTATTGTTCCTGAAAGTACTTTTATAGAATATAGTGATAATAATAATATATGGTCTTATGGCGAAAATATAAGAATCATAGCACAATTAAAAAAATAGTATATTTTTCATAATTTCTTATTCTTTTTATAAAAAAAGTATGATTATTTTTGACTTTGTTAATATAATCTATATAATTTTAAAGTATATGTTTTTATTTTGTATAAAGGATTTTATTATGAAAAATAGGTTAATGGTTAAATTTTTGGCTCCTTTTATAATATTTTTATTATTATTATTTATCATAATTTGTTTCGTTTACAGACCTTTATATAAATCAAGATTTTTAAGAGAAAAGCATCTTCAGACATTAGAGGCTAAAACAAGAACTGAAGGCTATGTTGAAGAGTTAAAAAATACTATATATGTTATGGCGGCATATTTGGAATCTAATCCCAGCTGGGTGGAATTTGGAAATTTTATTACTAATGTTCAGAAACTTAATACTGGATATTTAAATGTTTATTTTGGAGGAAGTGTCCCTTATCCAGAAGGCGGAGTATTTATGAATACTTTGGAAGTTTATCCATTAACTTATGATCAAACTTCTAGGGATTGGTATAAGGATTCTGTTGCAGCTAATGATATAATGATTAGTGATCCTTATATTGATTTTGCTGTTAATAAACTTACTATAACATTTGGTAAGGCTGTTTATACTAATGGAGCTCTTAAGGGTGTATGTGCCATAGATTTTGCTAATATTAATACTATTACAGAGAGTCTTAAAAAGAATTTTACAGAAGATGTTTATATAGTTTCTGAGGAAGGTATTTTTATGACGCATGAAAATAGCGGCTACATTTTGAATGAAACTAATAATTTATTTACTTATGAAATATTTTCTGATTTTAAAAATAATTTATCGTCTCATATTGGGGATTTAAATATTATAAAAGATGAATGGTATTCTATTCAAAAAACTGATAATGCTCCTTGGATATTGGTATTTAAAGGAAGTGCCGAACCTTTTTATTCTCAGTTCAGATTTATGATGATAAGTTTGTTCTTATGTATAGTATTGCTTATAGTTCTTGAGTTTATATTAGTAGCTAAAATAGTAATCCCTTTATCTAATAATTTATATCATGCTATTACTATAATGACTTTGATGCAGGATGGAAGATTTGACAGTCAGTTTGATGAAAAAGAATTGAAAAGAAAAGATGTAACAGGTGTTTTGGCTAATTCTATCAATGATATGCAGCATATAATGCATACTATAGTTTCTGAATTAAAGACTAACATATCTCTTATTAATAGTTCTTCAGAAAAGATATCAAGCGGAATAGATAATTTATCAGATCGTACTTCATCTCAGGCAGCAGCTGTTGAAGAGATTACAAGCTCTATTGAGAATCTTTTTTCTGCTATATCAAATACTTCAAAAAATTCATATAATGCCAAAAATATGAGTGCTAAAGTTACAGAGTCTACTCAAAACGGAGTTTCTGCTGTAAGTGAGATATCTAATAATATGATAGAGATTTCAGAGTCCAGCAAAGAAATATCCAATATTACAAAATTGATACAGTCTATAGCTTTTCAAACGAATATATTGGCACTTAATGCATCAGTTGAAGCAGCACGTGCTGGAGAGCAGGGCAGAGGATTTGCTGTTGTTGCTTCTGAGATTAGAGCTTTGGCACAGAATGTTAATGAGGCTGCTGGAAATATAACTGGCATAATAGAAAAAACTGTTGCCAAAATAGAAGTAGGCGATGAATCTGTAAAACGCTCTTTGGATATACTTGTAGAAATAGAGAAATCTGCTAAAGATGTATCTGATATACTTTCTCAAATATATGAATCTGCTTCTGAAGAAGAAGAGAGTGTAAAACAAATTAATACTGCTATGAATGAGCTTAATAATATTACACAGGAAAATTCTGAACTTGTTAATGAAAGTTCTGTACTTGGAAAAGAAGTAGTACAGGGCACTAGCAATTTATCATCTGAATTGGAATATTTTAAACTTAATTCTGATTTTAAATAATTATAGATGATGCAGCTTTGTATTTTTTATTTGTAGTAATTTTTATATATTGTTTTGTTTTAAGTGTGATAAAATAATCTATAAAAATCCAATTCTACATCTTAGGAGTGATGCACTTTATTTTCGTCTGCTAAAGAAACATTGCTGCTTAGTATCAAAAAACCTGCAAATATCTAAATTTTAGAAATTCATATTTTGCCAAAAATAAAATTATATTTTCTTTTTAATATCTGTGGCTTTGCCCACCACGCTGTGTGCTACGCAACACCCCACTTCTTTTGCCGTCCGCTCTGCGTGCCGTAGGCAAGGCACCTACTTGGTGGTGACCCATACGAAGTATGCCTGCAGCGAGAAGCAGGCACAGCCCGCAGTCGCGAAAGGCTGCATTTTATGCTAAATTTAGTAATTTATTCTACATGTAAGACATAATTAGTACTATTTAGTATTATTTTTAGATTTGCACTTTTTGCAACTTTGACGAAGTCCACCCGTGGTGTGCGGCGGGAAAAAAAGTTGAATAAAAAATTGACAAACTTAAAAATTTTCAGTATATACTGGCGGACTCATTTCATATAGAAAATCTGCAATTATAAAATACTGAGATTGAATACATTATAAATATTTATTAATTTAGCTTTGTGGTCATATATATTATCTTTTAAGACGTCTTATATCTATATTATTAGTTGTAATCAGATTGCTGTCTAAATATAATATAACTTCTAGATTATTAGCTTCTTTCCAATAATTTTTATCAAAGCTCATTTTAAATCCTATTCTCTGACCTAGAGGAAATCTTATATTATAAAATGAGTCATTTCCTGTAAATATTAATTTCTTATTTTTATACAGTGATAAGCTTGCATTTAAATTTTCTATATTGATGGAGTTTGTATAATTAGAATTTTTTACTTCTATTGTCGCAACAACAGCTTCATCTTCATAAAACTCTACATTATTTATTTTTACTTCTATAGGTATATTTGTTTTTAATGCACTAAAGTATGGTATATCATTAAAAAAACCTTTTTTGTAGAGAAGAAAGAATATTACAAGCAGTGTAAGAAAAGCCCCATATAAAAACATAAACCATCTTTTTGCAAATATACTTACCTCTCTTTTTGGGGATGGAGGTTTTGGCTGTCTGTTATTATAGAATTCTAATTCTGGTTTTTTAGGGTCATAAACTTCTCTTGGCAATTTATTTATATCCTTTTTAATATTTTATATGATATGTCTGCTAAATCTTTCGGCTGAATATAGTCGTTTCCAAATTTTTTAGATAGTATATTAAAAGATTTTGCCTGTATTATTAATGCAAGTTTAGAAGAATCTAATATATTGAGTTTTCTTGCAAGCAATGCCCCAAGAAATCCAGCAAATACATCTCCCATTCCAGCTTTGCCCATAGATGGTCTTGGATTATAGTTTATATATATATCATTTTCATGCATTAAAAAACTTACAGCGTCTTTTAATATTATAGATGCATTAGTTTGCTGTCTGTATTTTAATAAAGCTTCATACGGATTTTCTAATGCTTCTATGTGATTTATATTAGTTAATTTTTCAAATTCATATATATGAGGCGTTAATACAAAATTTCTGTTAAGTTCATTAAGTGTGCTTCCAAACATTAAATACAAAGCATCAGCATCTATAACAGTTGGTATATTTATCTGTTTGAGTATACTGTTTACAAAAACTTCAGTAGACATATTTCTTCCAAGTCCTGAACCTATTATGCAGGCGTTACTTTTATTTATGTCATTAACTATTTCTATATCATTTTCTGTGAAGTATTTTTGATTTTCATCTCCTATACCTATAATAACAATTTCAGGCATAGAAGGCATAATAGCCTCTCTTATATTTTTTAATATTCCTCTAGGAACATAAAGTCTTATATATCCAACTCCAAGTCTGTAAGCAGCATGAACCGCTAAAACAGCAGCTCCTATATATTCATCACTTCCAGATATTACAGCGAGCATTCCCTGTTCTCTTTTGCTGAAAAAAGCATTTCTATTTAAATTAATTTTTTCATTATAGTCTATTAATTTTGCTTTATATTCGAAACTGTTTAATATATTTTCTGGAAATATTGATTTTATCATAAATAATTTTCCTATATATTCTCTTGTTCTATATAAGAAAAATATATCCTTAGCAAAACAAACAGTATATGTTTCATGAGCTTTAAAGCAGGTATGTACATTGTCATAGTCATTTATTTTTGAGGCAAGCCCTGAAGGTATATCTATTGCTATTCTAAGTACATCTAATTTATTTAGATTATCTACAAGTACTTTTTGTATGCCTTCTAAAGGTCTGTTTCCACCAGTGCCGAATAGAGAATCTAATACTATTGATTTTTTTTCTATATTTTCTAAAGCGGATATAACATCATCTTCGCTTCCTAAGTAACTTATATCTACATTCATAGATTTTAATATGTTAAAATTGGCATAAGTATCTTTATTAACTCTGTCAAGATTTCCAGTAATATATATATTCACATCATAGCCGTTATTTATTAAATATCTTGCTATTGCTAATCCGTCTCCGCCGTTTCCTCCGACTGATGAAAAAATATATACAGTTTTTGTGTATAATAGTTTTCTATGCCTTTTTAACAATAGATAAAAAATCTCACTTGCTACATGTTCCATAAGAAGTATAGAAGGTATCTTTTCTGTAGTTTTTTTATCTATATTTATTAAATCTTCTGTAGTTACAACTTTCATTTTAATATCCATAATTTTTCTTTAATTATATCTATAAATGATAATAATATATTTTCATTTAATTGTCCATACTTTATAAACTCGTTATAAGTGATTTTCATGCTGCTGCTTTCTTTTAAGATATTATTATATGTATTCTCTGGAATCATACCAGCATTATTTTTAAATACATTCAAATCATAATATGCAGATAGCTTCAAAGCCCATAATGCATGTCTTGGATTTTTATCATTTATAAGTATAGGGTAGAGCAACATATAGCTTTTTGATAGTGTATTATCCAAATTTTTAATTTCTTTATAAGAATAAAAATCTGGAATATTTCTGTATGAAATACTGCTTCCTTTTTTTATAACATTGCTTATTTTGTATTTATCATTATTATATGAGTATAATAATGGCCAGTATGTAGCATCTCCGTATAAATATTTGGCTATATCCCAATAATACATATCTTTTGATGTTATATATGATAAACTTGCTGCATTCATTGAATTAAAAAATGTGTTAACAACATCGTATAATTTTTGATTTTCTATATTATTGCTTGCAACAGTTTTATTGCTTCCATAATAAATAGATACAAATATACCAATTATCAGTATGAATATTATTATGATTGCTACTTTTAATATGCCTTTAAATAATTCAAAACTTTCTTTTCTTTTATTCATCTTTTTGTTATCCAATTCCTTAGTATTTTTAATATTTAATAATTCTTTTTCTATATTTTTATTAGCTATAGTATTTTCTATTATGGAATTTTCTATATCATTTTCTTTTAAATCATTTATATATTTTTCATCAAAATTATTAATATCCAGTAATTCTTCTTTACTATATTCTCTCATTTCTGGGTAATTATATTCATCTTTTCTATTATTTTCTTCTTCAGTTTTATTTATTTCTTCTTCATTTATTTCTTCATAAGCCTCCATTTCATTTTCTTTAATATTTTCTTTAGTATTTTCATTTAAATAATCTTCATCAAAATTATTAATATCTAGTAATTCTTCCTTACTATATTCTTTCATTTCGGGAAAGTTATTTTCTTCTTCATTTTTTTCATCATCATCTTTTTCTGTTATTTCTTCTTCTATACCACTTTCTTTTATATTAGTTTCTTTATTATCTATTTTTTCTTCTTTTTCATTTAGGTTCTCTATCATAGAGTTTAAATCTATAGAATTATATGTTTTATTTTTCCATATATTGCCTATTATATTATCGTCTATAGAAGTATTTTCTTCATCTATCACTTCTTCCAGCGTTTCATCATTATTAACATTTTCTGCTCTTTTACTTAATATTTTATTATCCAATTCATCTAAAATATCTTCAGTGATTTCATTATTTTCAGTATTTTTAACTTTATTTTTTAGGTAAGTGTCAGGGTCAAATATGATATTTGAATTATAATAAAATGTACCAAAATTTTCTATATATACATGCTCATTTCTTGATATATCTTTTATATTTTTAAATATGCTTTTAAATATTGATTTTTCTAAAAAAATATCTTTTATATCTTTACTTTTTACATCTATGGATTCTAAAGATTCATCAAAACTTTCATCTTCATTTGAGAAGAATATCTTTCTATCTTCATCAGCACTAATTGTACCAAGTTTATCCATGTAAAATCTATTTCCATTTATAATGGATAATGTTATTTTGTCAAAGAGTTCTTTAATAATTATGTTTATTTTATCTTTGTCTATATTAAATTCATTTGATATATTTTCTATTAGTGTATAATTTGTTTTAAACATGCCTTACCCACAAAATTATATATTATTGTAAGAATTATATATCAATTTAGAATAAAAAAAAGCCTAATTTATAACAAAATTAGGCTAAAATAGTATATTTTCTATTTTATAGATAATCTTTCAACCATTCTTTTAATTGAGATTCATTTTTCATACCTTCAGCTCTTTTAACAACCTCTCCGCCTTTAAATATTATTAAAGTAGGTATTGACTGAACGCCGTATTTTGCAGCAACATCTTCTGCCTCATCAACATTAACAGCTCCAAAATTCATTTTATCTGAATACTGATCTGCTATTTTATGTAATACTGGTGTCTGCATTTTACAAGGTCCGCACCATTCAGCAAAAAAGTCAACTAATATTGCTTTCTCTCCGCCAATAGAAGCTTCAAAGTTATCTGATTTTAATTCTTGTACTGACATGTTTATTTCCCTCACTTATTTTATTGTTTTATTAGTATACTCTAACTTTACTAAAAGTCAACACCTTTTTTTATTTTTTTAAATATACCTATACTATGTATATTATGCTTGACTTATTTTTATGTATAATAAGCTAGCTTATTATAAGAATACTTACTATAAGGATACTTATCATTGGAGAATCTGCATTATTTGCTTATGAAAGCCAATTCTATGTTTGCCCGTAAAATAATCTATGAGGCAAATAAGATAGGGCTTACATCAGGTCAGCCTAAAGTATTATATTTTTTATCTCGATTTAAAGAGGCTGATCAAAAAACAATAGCTAATTATTTGGAAATAGAACCTGCTACTGTAGGCAGTATACTTCTTGGTATGGAGAAATCTGGTTTAATAGAGAGAAAACAGAGGGAAGGAAACAGACGTTCTCTTTATGTTTCTTTAACAGAAAAGGGTATAGAAGTTTCAAATAATATGGAGAAAATATTTGAAGATACAGAGAATATTGCTGCTGATAAATTATCAGAAAAAGATAAAGAAAAATTAAAAAAACTATTGATTGAGATGTGTAATTCATTAAAAGGAGTTTAACATGTTTAAGAAGATTTTAGAAAAACATCTTATAGAGAGAACTATAATACTTTTAATAGGGCTTTATATTATGTCTTTGGGTATAGCTTTTTCTATTAAAGCGTCGCTTGGCACTTCTCCTATTTCAAGTGTACCGTATGTTACAAGCTGTATATCAGGGCTTTCTGTAGGAGAAACTACAATTATTATTAATCTTGTATTTATATTATGCAGATACTGCTTCTTAGAAAAAAATATAATCCGCTTCAGCTTTTTCAAATACCTGCACTTATCTTGTTTGGTATAATGATAGATATAAGCGGCTCTTTAATAAAAGATATAACATACAGCAATTATTTTCAGCAATGGGTATTATGTTTTATTGGTATAGTTTTGGTTGGTGTTGGAGTAAGTATAGAAATTATGGCAAAACTTGTAACTACTCCTGGTGAGGGTGTTGTACTTGCCATATGCAAAGTTTTTCCTTTAAAATTCGGAAATACAAAAATTATGTTTGATGTTGTATTAGTATTAATTTCTTTAGTTACAGTTTTGATATTTTTAGGTCATTTAGAAGGGGTTAGGGAAGGTACTATAATAGCTGCAATGTTAGTAGGTTTTATAGCAAAACATCTAAGTAAACCTTTGAAACTTTTAGAGAATAAATATTTACTTAATGAATAATAATATTTATTTAGTATAGATGAAAGCCCTGCTTCTATTTGAGCTAGGCTTTGCAATATATTTTTTGTCTAATTTTATTTAATTGTTTATAGTAGATTTATTTAATAGCCATATAAAAAATAGTTTTGCATCAAGTTTAATTGGTATAATTATATTTGTATAAAATTACAGGGTATTAGTTTTAATACTAATACCCTGCATTGTATATGGGATGGAAAGTAAATCAATCGTCAAATTTTTGTCCTATAAGCTGACCGTCTGAAGATATATAAAGCTCCATCATATTATTAAGCTTTATTTCGTAAGTTCCCCATTTCTTTTCAGCACTAATAATTACAGTATTTGGATATGTATTTCGTATGGTGTTTGCTACATTTGCTGGAAAAACATTGTATGGTATTCCTACATATTCTGCTTCTATCTCTACCCAATCACCGTTATATAAAAAGTCTATTTTTATTCCATTTGATAATTCTGTTTCATACTTACCATCATCACTTTCTACATACCATATCTGAGCATCTGGAAAAGCATTGCGTATAAAATTTTTGGCTTTTTCAGGCAATGCTTCCGGCGAAATTACCCAATCAGCGAATAAACTACTAGAGGAGATTATTATAACTGTTAATATGATTTTTAGTATTTTCATAAATAACCTCCTCTTTTTATTTATACTTATATTATAACATATTTATAAATTTTGTCAATATTTTTTACAAATAATTTACTTCTTATTTACAAGTATATTTATTTTTTAATAATTTATTACATGATTATCGTATATATTTGCTGTAAATTAAAAAAATACCCCTAATATAAAATTATTAGAGGTATTTTTTATTATCGCTAATAAAAATTATTCGCTAAAAATATATAGCAAATGAATTTGCTATATTCTCACAATTTTTATATTTTGCTTTCTAATATCTAAAAATTATTATTCTTGATTATTATATCTTTTTATATACAAAACCGTACTTATAATAGATATTATTACAAATATTATCCAACATATTATTGTACTGTAAGCGTATTTCATTGAAGGAGTAAATTCAAATACTATATTGTTATCTCCAGCTTCTACATAAACCCCTCTGAATAGTAAATTAGCATTTAATAGCTCTTTTTTATCTCCATTAACAGTAACAGACCAGTCATTATTGTAACGCTCTTTTGATACAAGCACTCCCGCATCAGGGGTCTTTACATTAAATACTATTTTATTATCAGTTTCTTCAAGCAATTCTACACTATGAATAGAGTTTGGATTATTTAAGGTTATATTATTGTTTGAATTATTTAATAATATTACTTCATTTGCCAAATTAAAATTAGGCATAGTTAATCTTCCTAAACCGTCATTAAAATCTTTAGCATTGTAAGCATTATTAACAAACTCATATTTATTTCTGTATCCTTTAAGTTCATACAATACAGCAGCAGAAAATTGATCATGATACTCAGTTATTTTTGTAAGATCATTTGAAAGTATAGACTGATCTAAATATGTAGGGCTTAAAATATATCTTACTCCAAGTAAATCCATAAGTCTAGGCTGATATCCTACATAATCATTTATTCTGAAAGAGGCAAAAGTATCGGTTATATCTTTTGAAAGTCTGCTTGCTGCTGGAGGTTCTGTTAACGGTATATTATAATAAGGCATTGTATGGGTAGTGTATCTGTATAAATATGGTATTAATATAGGCATTGTAGTTTTATTACCGCCTTCTCTTAATATATGATCAACTATTGGAGTCGATTTATACATTTGATTATAATTTGATTTTACTATAAACATATTACCGCTTTGAGTTAAATCCAAAAATAAAACAGCTATAAACATATAAGGCAGATATTTATAAAATAGATCTTCTTTATTAGCAATAATAACATATAAAAATACTATAATACTTCCTATTATAAGAAAGCCTATATGCCCCAGATCATATACAGAAAATAGTATAAAACATATTAAAGGAACTATTACAGCAAATTTATCTTTTATAGTTATTTCTTTTAATGATATAGAAGTATTAACAAGTAAAAGGGCTGTTGTAGATATAAGTGCCAATCTTATAAAAGACATAAATATATTTTTTGATATTAATGCCGCATTAGCCTCCTTCCAATCAGCAACAAAACTGTTATATATTATTCCATTAGCAAGTATAGTTATTAATGCCAATACTATAGAAAGAATTACTATTATATACATTATCTTTTGGGCTATATTTATATATTTGTAGTCATCTTCTAAATATTTAAGCAGTCTATCTTCTTTTTTAGCCTCTATCGCTTTGAATATATAATCGGCGGCAAATGATGCTATTACGGCAAATGGTATAGGTATAATTTCTATAAACTTATTGGGGTTTCTAGCATCTTGGAATATCGGTATTTGAAATAATGCTCCGTATATGATAGGAAAATATCTTCCGAAACTTGCTATTAAGAAAAATAATGCAGCTGCAATCCAGAAATATTTTTCTTTATATTTTTTCCTGCTTATAAAAACCGCAAATATTATAAATAGGAAAGTAATATATCCAATATTTGCAGCTGTAAGTGAGAAATTAGAAGTTTTAGGCTCACCCTCCATATTAGCTATTCTTCCCCAATAAGGGTGAGTTTCGCTTCCAGAATAGTATCCGAAGAAGCCTGGCATAAAAAATCCTAATACTTCTTCAGGCGGGTATGACCATCTTGTAGCCCATTCCCACAATTGTTTTTTGTCAGTAACTCCAGCAGCTCCCATATCCTGAGTGTTTCTTGTAATCATTATTATTTGTATAGACATTAAAAAAGAAAATACCGCCACTAAAGCAAATTTTACACATAAGAGAATTATTTTTTTTAAATCTTCTTTTAAAAAAACTATTAATTTTTTATCGTTTTTTTTGTTATAAAGCAGGTATAAAAAATAACATGATAAAAATAAAGCAAAATACATAGCAACGTCCAAAGCACCGCCTAAAAATGCTATGCCTAAAAATGCACCTGCAAAAAAGAAATGAATCCACTTTTCAGTATTCATAGCCTTTGATAAGAAATATAATACAAAAGGAAAATAACAGTAGGTTTCAAATTTACCTAAATGACCAGGGAGCATTAAAGTTATAATGGCATTAGAAAACATTAAAGCAACAGCACCGAATATTGATGCTTTAATAGATAATTTTTTTTCTCTTAAAAATAAAAATAATCCGTACCCCATTATTGTTATATGAAGTATTATTGTAGCCTGCGGATATATTTCAACTGGAAGTAGTGCCATAAGTAAAGATTTTGGGTGTATTGGTACTGTTGAAGAAGAGGCTATTGTAAAATAGGCATTATTCCAAAAATATAAATTTCCGCTTAATACAGCATCTTTAATATTTTTTATATCCCAAAGAATAACATCTCCCATTTGAAGATAAGAGAAAGTTAAATTGCTGTAAAAAAATAGTATAGATAATAATAAAAATACAATAGGATATATTATTTCTTTTTTTAATGATTTCATTATTTATATATTCCTTATTTTGATGATGATTTTATTGAAAGCATTTTATAAATAATATATAAAAGATGATGTATTGTCAAGGAGTTTTGTATTAAAATATTTTTATATAAAAGTTTATAATTAAGAAATGAAAAAGAATATAAAAAAGGCATTAACTTAAATATTAAGCTAATACCTTTTGAGTTTTTTATTAAATAAATTATCCTACTATATTTGAGCCGAAATATCCCCAATCAGTCCATCTTTTATCTTTAATATCTATAGTAGTATTTATATCGTTTTCAGTCATATGCGGAAAATTACTCCAATTTGGCTCATCATTATTTTTAGCGACAAAAGAACTTATTTTTTGAGCATATGCATCTGTGCAATTTTGAGGCTGTTTTCCATCTAAAAAATATATTTTGTTCTGATTCTCAACTATCTTTACAAGACAATATACTTTTACTGTTATTCCAGATGTAGAATTAGGATCACCTATATCATATAAATCTGCAGGATCGCCTTCATAATAATATATTGCTGTATCACTTCCCAAATATTTATCAAATGTATATATTTTATTTCCATCTCCATTGTTAATTATATTTCCATTAGAATCAAAGTAATATTTCATTGTTGAAATTTTTTGATTTGCTGTTTTATCCAACCATTCTTTATTATTATCTGTTGCTGAACTTCCGCCCTGTTATGTATTGCTGTTATTTCCTTCTTCATTGCTTCCCTGCTCTGTATTATCATTTGATGAATTATTATAGCTTGATCCTGTTTTATTTGCATTGTTACATGCTACAGCTGCTATTAATATAAATATAAAAATTAGTAATTTTTTCATTGATTTATCCTTTATCATATTAATATCTTAAATGTAAAAAATGTATTATAAAAAACAATTATTTTTTACGTTAATTTTTTAAAAAAATAAAATTTCTATAAAAAATAATTTTTATAAAAATATTACTAGATATAGTATTGTAAAAAAAAATATATATAATATAATAGTACAAATATTCTTTATACCATAATAATGTATTTTTAATTTGAAGGAGAAGTTTCAATATGATGAATGATAGATCAAATTATGGAAGTCTGCTTCCGATAGCGTCCCGGTGAGATCCCCGTCGTGCTGCGGAACTGCCGCGTAAAGTGCTCGATGTTGTTGTATCCGCAGCGTTCGGCGATGCGTTCTACGCTCTCCGGTGTGGAGGCGAGCAGTTCTTCCGCCTGCTGGATGCGTGCGGTGATGACGTCGGCGACAAAGGTCGTCAAAAAGTACTGCCTGTACAGGACGTGAAAATATCCCTTGCTGACGCCCAATTCGTGTGCCGCGTCGTCCGCTCTCCAGTCCTGTTCGGGGGCGCGGAACACGCGTTCCCGCAGGCGCAGGAAGGCGGGAAAGAGGGGGCCTTTTGTTTCCACTTCGGCTGCAAACATTTCGATGAGCCCCGCGGTGAGGGAGCTGATGACGCTCTCCTTTGTGCGGTGCGCCGAGAAAAATTCTCCCAGGAT
>NZ_CASEGO010000029.1 GCF_949287625.1 uncultured Brachyspira sp.
TTCTTTCTTACCTTCAGAAGATTCTAAATAGCTACTAATATTTTCTTTAGCTTTTTCTAATTGTTCCAAAAGCTCATTGATACGTACATCTTTCCAGCTAGATATATCTTTATCTATGCTTTCTATTTTGTAACTTAAATCATTAAGATAGTTTTCAAATCTTTTTTCTACTGCATTTTTAACTTCTTCAAGTTCATTATGCATTTCTGACGCATATAAACTTCTTATCTTAGTACTGTCTGACCAAGTATCTTCAAAATAAGTTATGCGTTTCTCTAATCTGTCTCTGAAATCTATACTGTCTTTTTTGAAGTTATTAAATAATTCATCTATTCTTTTTACTTCATTAGAAAATAAGCCTTCTACTGTTTCATTATCACCTAATATATTTATTAAACTTTCTTTTAGAGAATCAATTTTATTTTCTAAATCTTCTCTGTCTTTTAGAATATTATTTTCTAATTCTGATGATTTATTTATAGAATCATTTACAGCATTTTTTATTATATCAATATCTTTATTTAATGCTGATATATTATTGCTTATATTTCTGTCTATATAGTCATTATTTTCATTTATTTTATTTTCAATATCAGCAAATTTACCGGACAAATTGGCAACTTCATCTTTCAAATTAACATCTGCAGTATACATGTTATTTTTTAATTCATGCAAGTGATTTTCTAAATCTTCTAATTTAGAGAAATCATTTTTTATGGCATTAAAAGATTCCTCTAATGCCTGTTTTTCTAATGTTAATTTATTTACTTTATCCTCTTCTTTTAAAGTTCTTATTTCAGACTTTAAATTATCTATTTTTTCTAATAGAGAAAGTTTATCCTCTGATAAAGCATCTTTAAGATAATTAATATCATTTTCAGAATTATTTACTCTATATAATAGAGCATTAGTAAACTGTTCAAAAGCATTTTCTATTTTTTGTTTTTCTTCATCAAATAGGGCAGGGATATCCTCTTTTCCTGCATTAATTGCTTCTTCTTTCAAAGTATTGAAATTATTTTTAAGCTCATCTATTTGGCTTGATAAAAGTTCTTTTTCAGATGTATGCAAATCCATAAGTTCATCTCTGTCAAGAATAGAGCCTTTTATCATATCCAATGATTCTTCAAAATCTATACTAAGCTCTTTATATCTATTTTTTATATCAGATATTTCACTATCTAGTTTTGAAGATACATTGTATATCTCATTATCTATTTTAGAATTAAGAACTCTTAAACTATCTTCCAACTCAGAAACATAATTATTATAGTCTAATAATTTTTCAGAAGCATCTCTTTCTAATCTTTCAAGAGTAGCATTAATTTTAGTGTCAGCTTCTTCATTAAACTTAATTACAGCTTCATTCAAGTTATTATTAAGAGTATTAAATGATTCTCTTATCATATCATCTAATTGATTTTTAGTATCATTTAACACATTTATCTTTTCATTAACCTGATTATCTAACTTTAATGAATATTCTTTTAAATACTCATCTATATAATTTTTTTCATTATTAAGATGTTTAGCTTCTGTTTCTTTTCTAGCTTTTTCTATTTCTGCTTTAATTCTGTTAGTGTACTCTGATAAAGAAGACAAAGAATCTTTATAAGTATTATTTATAAGTTTAGAATAATAATCATAACCTGATTGTATATCCTCTAACAGTTTAGAACTTTCTTCAGATCTATGGTGTTCTATATTTTTTATCTCTTCATCATATTTGTTTACAGCATTATTTACTACAGATTGTATCTCTTCCAATCCTCTAGCTATATCATCTGATACTTTGCTGTCTACTACAGACAATCTATTTTCTATCTCTTCTATCTTGCTATCTATTTTTCCGTAGAGAGAGTTTTCTTTCTCTTCAATTTTTGATAGTATATCAGATAATAACTCTTCTTTCTTACCTTCAGAAGATTCTAAATAGCTATTAATATTTTCTTTAGCTTTTTCTAACTGTTCTAAAAGCTCATTAATACGTCCGTCTTTCCAGCTTGATATATCTTTATCAAGAGAATCAATTTTTTCTTTGAAATCATTGATATATTCATCTCTCCAAGAAGATGCATCATTATTAATAGTTTCTATTCTGTCATTTAAATCATTAAGATAATTTTCTAATTTAACTTCAGTTTCTGCTTTTATGCTGTCTAATTCATCTCTCAAATCAGCTGCATACAAACTTCTTATTCTGTTACTGTCAGACCATATATCCTCAAAATAATCAATACGTTTTTCTAATCTGCTTCTAAACTCAGCATTATCAGTTTTGAAGTTATTAAATAATTCATCTAATTTTTTTACTTCCTCAGCAAACATATTTTCTATATTTTCATTTTTACCTAATACAGTAAATACATTATCTTTTATCGAAGTAAATTTATCATCAAGCTCAGAAGATTTGCTTATAGAATCTTTTATACTGCTTTTTATATTGTCTATATTTTCAAATAAATTATCATTGTCTGCAGCAACTTTCAATTGGAAATCTTCAAGTCTATCGTTTAAATGATAAAAATTGCTTTCCAAATCATTTAATTTAGAGAAATCATTTTTTATAGCATTAAAAGACTCTTCCAAAGACTGTTTGTCCAAAGCAAGCTGAGCTATGGTATTATCTTCTTTTATTGATTCTATATCTCTTTTAATATTTTCAACTTTTTCTAAGAAAGAAGCCTTATTTTCTGATATAGCATCTTTTACATTATTAATATCATTTTCAGAATCCACCATTCTATCTAGTATGACATTAGTAAAATCTTCAAATGCTTTTTCTATCTTTTGTTTTTCTTCATTAAATAGAGTAGGTATATCCTCTTCATTAGCTTTTAACAGTTCATCTTTGAAAGTATCGAAATCTGTTCTCAAAGTTTCCATCTGCTCAGATAAAAGTTCTTTTTCTGATGACTGAAGCTCCATAAGTTCATCCCTATCAAGGATAGAACTTTTTATCATATCTAATGCTTCATCAAAATCAGTGCTCAAATCTTTATATTTTGTTCTAACATCAGATATTTCACTATCTAATTTAGAAGAAATATTATAAAGTTCATTATCTATTTTTGCACTAATAGCTCTTAATTGTTCTTCCAAGTCAGACATATATTTCTGATCGCTAAACAATCTTGCTGCTGCTTCTCTCTCTAATCTTTCAACAACAGAGTATATTTGAGTATTTGCTTCTTCATTAAATTTAGATATAGTATCATTCAAATTAGCATTAAGAGTGCTGAATGAATCTTTTATCATATCATCTAACTGAGCTTTACTTTCAGTTAATATACTCAATTTATCATTAACATGTGCTTCTATTTTTTCAGAATAATCTAATAAATAATCATCTATATAATTTTTTTCATTAGACAAATGTTTTTCTTCAGATTCGGCTCTTGCTCTTTCTATTTCTTTTTTAATATTATCAAGATGAGTTTCTAATTCTGCCACAGCATCTTCATAAATTTTATCTATCATTATAGAATATTCTTCATAATCTTCACGTATACTGTTGCCCAAATCTTCCATATCAGATATTAAATCTTCAGCTTCATTTGCTCTATGATGTTCTATTCTTTTTATCTCTTCATCATATTTTGCAACAGATTCATTTATTCTATTATGAATACTTTCAAGACTATTGCCTATAGCATTATTTAATTTTTCATCTATATCAGAAAGTTTATTTTCAGCATTCAATATCTTCTCATCTATGCGTGCATATATTTCACTTTCTTTATTTTCTATACTGCTTAGCATATCAATTAAGAATTGATTTTTCTTAGATTCAGAAGTATCTATAAAACTTTCTATTCCTTTTCTTGCATCTTCTAACTGAGCAAGCAAAGTATTCAAATTACCATTTTTCCAATCATATATATCCTCTTCAATTAATTTCATTTTCTCTTTTAATTGAGCTATATGATTATCATATTTAACATCAGCTTCTTTTCTTATATTTTCAACCTCTTCTCTTATATCTGAAGCATATATACTTTTTATTCTAGTATTATCAGACCATACGTCCTCAAAATAAGATATACGTTTTTCTAATCTGTCTTTAAAATCTTCATTATTAGAAGCTAAACTTTCAAATATAGAGTTTAATCTTTCTTTTTCATTATTTATTAAAGATTCAACTTCATTTCTATCTAATAAACTAGACATATTGTCTCTAACAGTTTCAAAATTTTTATTAAGATTTTCTATGTCTTTATAGAGACCATTTGAATCTTTTTCTATCTTTTCTTCTAAGTTATCTCTAAAACTTTTTAGTTTATCAGATAAATCTTTAACATCATCTTTTAATCCGCTGTCAATACCTTCCATTCTATTTTTAAGAGAAACAAAATCTTTTTCCAAATCCATTATCTTATCAAAATCATCTCTTAAAGCAGTTAAAGAGTTTTCAAGAACAGCTTTTTCTTCTGATAAAACAGTTACAGTGTTATCATCTTTTATATCATCAACATCTTTTCTTAAAAGTTCTATCTGAGATATTAAATGACTTCTCTCTTCAGATAATACATCTTTTATATAATGTATATCGCTTTCATTGTCAGTGAGTCTCATAAGCAGGTTCTTACTAAACTCATCAAACATTCTCTCTATTCTCTCTTTTTCCTCATCGAATAGGGTAGGTATCTCTACTTCATTAGTTCTTATTATATTATCTTTAAATAGTTCAAATTCTTCTTTTATATCTTCTATCTGATTTTTAAGAAGTTCTCTTTCACTATCATGCAAATTTATTAATTCTTCTCTGTCTATTATAGAAGATTTAATTTCTTCTATTCTGTTATTAACATAATCACTGCTGTCTGAAATATTAGATTTTAACTCTTCTATCTGTTCAGACAAAGTTTCTTTTATAGTTTCTATAATATTAGATATATCATTTATTTTTTCTAGTCTAGCCTCATGATCATCTAATATAGCAAGCACATTTTCATTATTAGATATTAATTTATCTGCCTGTTCTCTTAATCTGTCATCAACATTATCTTTTAATGATATAAACTCATTTCTCAAATCCTCTAATGTTAAGCCAAGACTGTCTCTAACTTCTGCTGCTGTATTAGATATAACTTTTTCAGCATGCTTTTTAATTTTGGCAATGGACTGCAATGCTTTTTTATGATTAGCTTTTCTTATTTTAGCTAATATTTTAGAAAAACCGCTGTATAATGTATTAAATGAATCATTAAGCTCTTCATTTAGGCGATTAACCTCTTCATCTATTTTTGAAGATGCTTTATTCAAATAATCATCTATATAATTAGATTCATTAGTAAGATGTTTAGCTTCAGATTCTTCTCTTGCTTTTTCTATCTCATCTTTCAAAGTATTAACATGCTCATTCAAAGAAGTTTTTTCTTTGTTATAAAGTTCTTCAAGCATATTAGTATACTGTTCATAATCTTTTCTTATACCAGCACCTATATTTTCTACATCTTCTATAATGCTTTTATTTTCTTCAAGTCTATAAGTTTCTATTTCTTTTATTTCATCTTGGTATTTAGCTATAGCATTATCTATTAATGATTTAAGCTCATCTAATTTTTTGGAAGTATCATATTCTATATTTGTAAATATACTCTCTGTTCTTTTAGCAATTTCATCTTTTTTATCTGCTATATAAGAATCCATTTCTCCTGTTTTAGCATCGACAACAGACTGCATGTTATTAGCATTATCAATTATTTCATTGATTCTTTCACCTAAATTTTCTATACGCATTTTATATTCATCTGTCATTAAGGAAGCATGATGTTTTAATTCTTCATAATCATCTTTTAGATTATTAGAGTACTTCTCAAGCATAGCATGATATTCTGCACTTATAGCATTCAAATCTGCTCTTCTTTCATCTAATACTCCGTCAATTTTTTTATCCAAAGAATTATATTTATCCTCTATATCAGACATTAATTCTTTTTCTTTATCTTCAGCATTTTCATACACTTTATTTATTGTACGTTCAAATACATCTCTTCCATTTTCAACTCTATGCAATATATCTTCAATTTCATCTTTTATTTTATTCATACTCTCTCTTTTTTCATTTAAAAGAGTATCAAATGAATCTGTAGCCTGACGAAGTTCGTCATGAAGCATATCAGCTACTTCTTTTTTAGTTTCTTCATTAAATTTGATATTTTCATCTACAGCAGCATCTACTTTATTTCTAAAATCATCTAAAGAATTTTCTATGCTGCTCATTAATGCATCATGTCTTTTTTCACTTTCATCAACCTGACTTATAACAGAATCTATACTATCAGTTATAGCTTTCATTTTAGTTTGTTCATAGTCATCTAAAACAGTTTTTAAATGAGATTTCAAACTATCTATATATGCATCGCTGTAGTCAGATATTTCTTTTTTAATGCCTTCTATTCTGTCTTCAGCATCTTTCATTCCTACATCCAATTTTTCATTGGCTCTGCTTACCAATCCGTTAATTTCTACTGAAGTTTTTTCTAATATTTCTAAACGTTTTTCTATATTGTCTTTTATATTAGATTCTGTTTCTTTGCTTAAAGTATCTATATCAGAAGAGGCTTTATCATACTGTTCTTTTAAACCTGATAATTTTTCGTCAATAGCAGTTAAATCAGAAGATGTATTTTTTATGTATATATTAATATTTTCTTCCAACTCGTTTTTAACAGTTGCAAACAACTTTTCTATTTCATTTACTCTATCATTAGCCTGAGTTTCTAAATCTTTATACAAATACTCTTTTTGAAGGCTTAAAGAATCAAGTATTTCTTCCTGTTTATTATTAAGTATAGATATTATTTCAGAAGTTTGATAATGTGTTTCATCTATTTTATCTTTTAAAAGATTAGTTTCTGTCTCAACATCATTTCTAAGCTCATTAATTTCTGCTATTAAAGAACTTCTGGCATTATCTATAGAATATTCCATATCATCTTGAGCTCTTGTTAAGATATCATCTTTTAATTTATCTATGTCGTTAACAATATCTTCAAATCTGCTTTCAGCTCTGAGCATAGTTTCTTCGCTCATACCATCTATAGATATGATTAAATCATTAAGTTCTTTAGTTTTGTTTCTATAAAGAGTTATAACACCATCATCTTCATTTTCAAGAACATTTTTTATATGATTAGAGAAATTCTCAACTTCGGCTATAAATCTGTTATTTATATCGTCTTTTAATACTGAAAACTCACTTTCTAACTGGTGAGCTTTCTCAGCATAATCTTTACTTATATAATCAGCTTTATCTTTTATATCATCTATAGATTTTTCCAAAGAATGAGCTTTTTGCTCTATAGAATCCAAGAACTCTTCTCTGTCCATACTTATTTTTTCAAGACCCTCTTTTAGGGTAGAGTAGAGCATTTCTTTAGTTTTTTCCATTTCATCTTGGAACTCTAATACACTTGATTCTGTTATAGAGTTTAATCTGTCATGTATAGTATCTCTTAAATTATTTAATTCTGTTTCAAGTCCGTCTTTAGACTGGCTTAAAGTTTCATAACGGTTTTCTATATCTTTAGATTTAACATCAATTTCATCAGCAAATGATGAATATTTGTTTATAAGCTCATCTCTTCCTTTCTCAAATAGTTCTGCAAGCTGCTCTATATTATGACGAGCTGTTCTTTCAGCAAGCTGAGTAAGCTGATTTGTAAATAATTCTTCTTTTTTGGCAACATGAAGTTTGAATTCTTCTGTAAGAGCAGATATTTTTTCTTTTTCCTGTTCTGCCATAGTACTGTAATGAGCGTCTCTAGCTAATAAATTAGTTGTAAGGGCATCAAATCTCTTATAAAGTTCGCTCTCAAACTCATTTAATTTAGAATTATAAGATTCTATTAATTTATCCTGTATAGACCCTACATTTTTTTCTAATTCTGACATTTTAGCCTTAACATCAGATATTCTTTTATATGTTTTTTCTATAGTATTACGTTCTTTTAATACAGTATCTACTTTATTAAGTATCTCTAAATAAGCCTCTTCAAGAGAATCAACTTGTTCCTGATACTGCGAAACTGCGGCTTTATAATCTTTATATGATTCTATCCTTTTATTTAGTTTAGCTAGATCCTCCTCCATAGATTTGCTTATAAAACCAGCTTTTTTAACTGCTATTTCCAAATCTATAGCATTATCTCTAACCTCAGAAATTTTCTCTTCTACAATACCTTCCAAAACAGCTTTCTCTTCGGCAAACATATCATTAAAATTATTATCATTATAATTTTTTTTCCTATTGATTACGCTATAAATACCGATAAGTAATAGAGGTACAACAAAAGTTAGTATTAATTGAAGAACAGGGTTCATGTAAAAACTCCGCAAGTATAGTATATTAACATAATTCTATATTATGTTAATGTATATGTCAATAGTGTTTGCAGGTTTTAATTTCTGCGTATAGTAAAATATGAGAAAAAATAAAATTTTTTAATAAATTATAATTGTATTCTCTTCTATAACATAATACTTATCATTATAATATAAACAATAGGCTATATAAATATTTCAGAATAATATAACCATCAAAAATTAATAATATAATTTAAGGCTTGTTTCAAAATCTATTACAAACAATATAAGTGCTGCAATTTTGTTTTTTTATACAGTTAATAATACAGTTAATATCAAAAATATATATTACAGCTTTTATTTAGAGTGATTTTTTATATATTATTATTTTCTAATGTAAAATAACATTATGCAAATAATATATAAAGATCTAGTATTTCTCTAAGCATATAGTTTATATAGTATATAACAGACACAAAATAACTTGGAAACATAAGTATGCAGAGTATCGGTAAAACCCTATATAAAATTACAATAGAGCTAATAATATCACTATATATAACTATAAAATTAGAATAGTTATGATATATAAAAAGATAAACTCAAAAATATTTAATAAAAAAATTGACAATTAGAAATTTATTTACTATACTATATATATAAATGTTACAGTACACGCAACTATAAAAGAGATTAAAAATGAATAAAAAAACTAATATTATATTAATAACAGCAGACCAAATGAGAGCTGATTCTATAGGATATATCAACGAAGAAGTAAAAACCCCAGTATTAAACGAATTAGCAGAAAATGGAAGCGTATTTACCAATTCTTTTTGTTCGAGTCCTGTATGTACACCATCAAGAGCATCAATATTTACTGGAAGATATCCTATGAATACAGGTGCTTGGAATATAGGTACAGAATTAGATGAAGATGAAATAACACTGGCAGATCATCTAAAAAAAGAAGGTTATTTTAATATAGCTTCTGGAAAAATGCATTTCAGACCGCAGCTCAAAAATCTTAACTGGGAATTTGAATATGTAGCTAAAAGAGACAGAGTAAGAGAAAAAGATAAAACATATTTCGGATTTGATATTACACATATAACAGAAGATGATAAACAAGGTGAATATTTAGATTTTGCCAATAGTCATGGATGCAATTTGGAAACTGGTAAAGGACATGATGGAATTAACCCTATAAAAGAAGAATTACATCAAACTTATTGGACAGCTCAAAAAGCAATAGACGAAATGGATAATTTTGATTTTGATAAACCGTTATTTATGTGGGTTAGTTTTGTAGATCCGCATCATCCTTTTGACCCTATAAAAAAATACTATGATATTTATAAAGATATTAAACCTAAAGAACTTAACAGCAAATTAAAATTAGATAGCAAAAGACCAGAATATCTAACCAAACAAGGAGATAGAGGATATTGGCCTGGAGGAGGTGAAGAACATAACTATTCAGAAAAAGAAATTGAAGAGATAAAAAAACTGTATTATGGTATGATTAGTTTTATAGATGCACAGATAGGTAGGATTATAGATAAATTAAAAGAAAAAAATGAATGGGATAATACAATAATAATATTTACAAGCGATCATGGAGAATATTTGGGGGATTACGGATTATTAAGAAAAGGTCCTTTCATGTATGACTGCCTCATAAAAACTCCTTTACTATTTTATGGAAAAGATATTATAAAAAATAAAAGTGATGAGATAATAGAAAATATAGATATAGTACCAACAGTATTGGAATTAATAGGAAAAGAAGTACCTTATGGTATACAAGGTCATAGCATAAAAAATATACTTATAGGAAAAGATAAAGAAAAAACATACAAAAAAGGTGCTATTGTTACTTATGATGCTCATGATAGAGGCATATTTATAAAAACCTACAGAACTAAAAAATACAAACTTTCTATATTCTTAGATGAAGAATACGGAGAGTTTTATGATTTGCAAAAAGATCCTAATGAGGAGAATAATTTATTTTTTAATAAGGAGTATGATGAAATAAAAAATAAATTAATTCTTGAAATGTGTCATAAGATAATAGAATGCAGTGATCCTCTAAATAAAAGATATGCTAGTTGGTAATTTTTATTTAAATATATATTAATTTAAGGAGATAATAAAAATGAAAAAAACATTAAAATTTATTATTACGCTATTAATTGCAGTTACAAGTTTGTTTATATTAGCCTCATGTGCTAATAAAGGCTCATCATCTTCTGGAGATGCCAAAACATTAAAAGTAGCTGTAATGCCTTTTTTAAACTCTGTACCTATTGAGTATATGATAAATAACAAATTGGATCAAAAATATGGTTTTACAATTGAAACTGTATATTTCCCATCAGGCGGTCCTATGAATGAAGCATTAGGTGCTGGTTTATGGGAAGTTGGTACTTTAAGTGCTGCTTCTGTTTATTCTTTAGCTAATTATAATGCTCATGTTGTTGCTGATATAGGACACTCTGAAGGCGGAATAGAAGTATTAGTTAATCCAGACTCCGACATTTTAACTGTAAAAGGTGTTAATAAAGACTTTCCAGAAGTTTACGGAGATGCTGCTACACTAAAAGGTAAAACTATAGCTGTACCTACTGGAACAATATCTCATTTAAATGTTATACATTGGTTAAGAGCTATAAATGTTGATCCTAATACTGTTAATATAGTTCATATGGAATTCCCTCAGGCATATCAAGCATTAAAAGCAAAAAAAATAGATGCAGCTGCTTTAAATCCTCCTACTTCTTTTTCTGCTGAAGCTGACGGAATGAAAATAGTTTCTAGTTTAACTACATTAAATATACCTCAGTTTGACTCAATAATAGTATCAGATGAAGCATTTAATAATAAAAAAGATACTATAGTTTTATATATTAAAGCATTCTTAGAAGCATGCGATGCATTACAAGCTGATACTAATATGGCAGCAGAAGAATTATTAAATTGGTATACAAAAAACGGATCAAGCTCTACTATAGAGGCATGTCAGTCTGAAGTAGCTACTCGTCCTTTTGTTACTACTGAAGAAATTAAAAATATAAAAATAGGAGATTCTGTAAGAGTAACTGCTGACTTCTTTGCAAGCCAATCACTTATTACAGAAGATAAACTTCCTATTGTTGATAAAAATGTAGATACTGAATTATTAAATAAAGCATTGAATTAATAATATAATTGTAAAGGACTTTATAAAATGGAAGAGAATATAATAATTAATTCCTCACTTAAAGAAAAAGAAAAAATCGTCATAGCCAATAAAAAAAGAGAGAGAAATAAATTTTTTATTATATCTGTAATATCTGTTGTAATATTTCTTATAATATGGCAGTTAATAACAGATGTATTTAAATTATTTCCTTCATATTCTCTTCCAAGTCCTTATACAGTTTTTAAATCCTTTATTTATAAACTTACAAACAAAGCACCAGATAATGGTACATTATTCCAGCATATATTAGCTTCTTTGCAAGTAGCATTAACTGGTTATTTTTTAGGTGCTGCTATAGGAATACCGCTTGGCATATGTATGGCTTGGTTTAAAAAATTCAATTTAGTAGCAACTCCATTATTCGACCTTATAAGACCGATACCTACTATAGCATGGATACCTATGATGATATTATGGTTTGGTATAGGATTAGGAGCAAAATCAGCAATAGTATTTATGTCTGCATTTGTACCTTGCGTTATTAATACATACAGCGGAATAAAAGCCACTACACAGGTACATTTATGGGTTGCTCAGACTTTCGGAGCTTCAAGAGGACAAATGCTTAAAGAAGTTGCAATACCTACAGCCTTGCCTTATATATTTACAGGACTTAGAGTATCATTGGGGGCTTCTTGGACTTCTCTATGTGCTGCTGAAATGCTTGCTGCAAGCAGAGGTTTAGGATTTATGATACAGTTAAATAGACAGTTAGCTAGGGCTGATTTAATAATAGTTGGTATGCTTACAATAGGGGCAGTAGGTGCTATTCTATCAGTGGGATTAGGATATTTAGAGAAGAAATTTGTTAAGAGATGATAAGGGGTATTTATGAAAGATAAAAAAAGAATTAAATTATCCGATTTTGAAAAACCTATTTGGGCAGTCATATCCATAGCAGGATTTTTGGTAGTATGGCAGTTATTAACAACTTATACCCCTATAAAAATAACTACACCTAAACCATTAGAAGTATTTAAATTTTTAATATGGAGTATAAATCATAATATAGGTCAGCAAACCATATTGGGACATGTACTAATAAGTATATTCAGAGTATTAGCAGGTTTTGCAATAGGTGCTGTAACAGGAATTATACTAGGTATATCTATGGGAGTAAATAAATATGTAAGAGCTGTAGTAAGACCATTTTTTGAAGTATTCAGACAAATACCTCCCATAGCTTGGATACCTATGGCTATACTTTGGTTCGGAATAGGGGAGGTTCCAAAAATATTTATAATATTTATTGGTACTTTCGTTAATGTTACTTTAAACGCTTATGCAGGAAGTTCACAGGTTAATCCCACTTTAATAGGTGCTGCTAAAATGCTTGGCTCTAATGAAAGAGATATATTCTTGCATGTTATACTTCCAGCTTCAGTACCTCAAATATTTAATGGAATGCAGGTAGGTTTTTCCGTAAGCTGGATGGGTGTATTAGCTGCTGAAATGGTTAGTTCATTTGCAGGTGTAGGCTGGGTTATAATAAGAGGGTCTGATACAGCAAATATTCCTCAGGTTTTGGCTGGTATGATAACTATAGGTATAGTTGGTTTATTATTATCTTCTTTAATGAGATATATAGAAAAAAGATTAACTATTTGGAATTCTACAGGAATATAAAATTAATTTAGGTTGTATTATGGAAAATAAAACTATTATAAAAATGAATCATGTAAATAAAGTATTTTTCAGCGAACATGGATATAAAGAAGTCATAAAAGATATTAGCCTTGAAGTTAAAGAAAATGAATTTGTGGTATTATTCGGACCAGGTCAATGCGGAAAAACTACATTAATAAATTTAATAGCAGGATTAGAAACATCTGAAGACTCTGATATAGTAGTTAATGGCAAAAAGGTAACAGCACCGCACCCTGAGAGAGGGGTTGTATATCAGACTACAGCTTTATTTCCATTTTTAACCGTTATGGAAAATGTAGAGTTCGGTCCTAGAGCAAGAGGCATACCAAAAAAAGAAAGAAGAGAAAAAGCCAAATATTATATAGATTTAGTAGGTCTTAACGGATTTGAAAATAGTTATCCTAATCAATTATCAGGAGGTATGAGGCAGAGGGTAGGTATAGCGAGGGCTTACTGCAATGAACCAGTTGTAATGCTTCTTGATGAGCCTTTCGGACATTTGGATGCACAAACAAGGTATATGATGGAAGAAGAAATTGAAAAAATTTGGCAGAAAGAAAAAAGAACTGTTGTATTTGTTACTAACAATATTGAAGAAGCTGTATATTTAGGTGATAGAATAATACTTCTTACAAATTGTCCTACAGTTGTAAAAAAAGAATATATTATAGATTTGCCAAGACCTAGAAAATTAACAGACCCTAATTTCTTAAAAATTAGAAATGAAATAAATGACAATATGGATATAACTCTATAACATTAAAAGGATATACTTATGACAAATGATACTAGAGAAGTTAAAGTAAAAGTTTCAAGACTTACAAAAAAATTCGGAGATTTATTGGTTTTAAATGATATATCATTTGATGTTATGAAAGGTGAGTTCTTATGTATAGTAGGTCCTACAGGATGCGGTAAAACTACATTCTTAAACAGCCTTACTAAACTATATAAACCAACCTACGGGGCTATACGAATAGACGGCGAACATGTAGATTTGAAAAAACATGATATAGCATATATATTTCAGGAATATTCTACTATGCCTTGGCTCAAAGTAGAAGAAAACATTAAATTCGGATTAAAAATAAAAAAACTTCCTCAGGATATAATAAATGAAAGGGCTGATAAGGTTATAAAAATGGTAGGGCTTGAAAAGTTTAGAAATTTTTATCCAAGCGAACTTTCTGCTAGTATGCTTCAAAGAGTAGTTATAGCTAGGGCATTTGCTGTAGAACCAGAACTTCTTTTAATGGACGAACCTTACGGACAATTAGATGTATCTTTAAGGTTTAAATTAGAAGATGAACTTTTAAATATATGGAAAACTTTGGGAACTACCATAATATTTATCACTCATAATATTGAGGAAGCAGTTTATTTAGGAGAAAGAGTTTTGGTATTGACTAATAAACCTACTTCTATAAAAAAAGAAATACATATAGATTTGCAGCATCCGAGAAATATTGCTGATCCTAAATTTGTTGAATATAGAGAAGAGATAACAGAACTTATAAAGTGGTGGTAAAATATTTATTAGTATATACCTAAACAAATACAGTTTGTCAAAATGAAGTTATATTTTGTTTTTAATATATGGGGCTTTGCCCCACACCCCAGTTATTTTATGACGTCTGTACGCCTGTGGCGAAAGAACTGCATTTTTAGCCTAAATTTTAAGTATTACCATACATTTAATACATATTTTTAAAATATAAAGTTCTAACAATTATGTTTTTCGTGAAGCATATCCGAAGGATAAAAACTTTTTTGTGCGGCAAAAAAGTTGATAATTTTGTATAATGTGCACCAATTGACAAAATAAAATTGTTCCAGTATATAACTAAAAATAAATAATTAATACAAAATACTATAATAAATTTTCTCTGAATATTACCTGTGTTTCTATATATGTGTATCTTTTATCTGGTATAGTTTTTGTAAGTAAATATTCAAATAAAACTTTTATTGCTCTGTATCCTTGTTCTTTTGGATTTTGTGTTATTGAAGCTATGATACCTCTGTCCAAAAGCCCATCTTTTACAACTTCCGAAAAATCATACGTTATAATTTTTATTTTATTATAAAGACCTAATTCTTTGACAGCATTTATAACATATTTACTGGTTTCTGCTCCCGGACATATGACTACATCTGTATCATTATATTTCAATAAATTATACTTACTCTTATCAAAATTGAGATTGTTATCTTTTTCCATTTCTATTATAGACTGAAGCCTGACATTTTGATAATCTGTTTTAAGTCTGTTTGCCAAACTATCAACACGTTTTTTATTACCAAGCATTTTATTAAAATTATTAGAAAATACAAGCAAATTAATAGGATTCCCATTAGATATAATATTTAAAAGAGAAGCTGCTATCTCTCCTGCCAAATCATAATTACAGCCGACATATGCTATACAATCATTACTATTTACAAAAGAGTTTAAAAGTACTATAGGAAAATTATTATGATGAAGCTCAGATATTTTATTTATAACTCTATTATCATTTATAGCAACTATTGCCATAGCATTAGCACCTTCTTGAACAGCCTCGTCTATAAGCTCTAACTGATTATCCGCATCAAAATCTTTACAGCGTTTTATAATAACAGACATTCTAAACTCTTCTATTTCTTTTCCTGCAATCTCTATACCTTTTATAACATCTTCAAAAAATACATTATTATAAGTATTGAGTACAGCAGCTATTTTGAATTTCTTTTTTCTTATGGCAAGAGATTTAGCTATTTTATCTGGCTTGTAATTTAATGATTTAGCAATATCAAGTATTTTTTGTTCAACTTCAGGATCAATACGTCCTCTGTTATTTAAAGCCCTATCGACAGTTCCTATTGAAACTCCTGCAAGTTTGGCTATTTCTCTTATAGTGGCCATATTAAAATCCTATTTTATTTAATTTTATAAACATAATATAATGATTTTATTTTTTCTGTCAAATATTTTATTATAATTTTTAATCATATAAAAAAATATAATATTGAAAAAATAAATATATACTTCATAAAAATCATAGCAAAATGGAACTTGATAAGAGTAGGCTAGGGGATATATATTATTTTTTAATAGCCTCGTTTCAAAGTACTTAAAAAGTACTTAACAAGAATATATATAAAATTTTTATATAATTTATTATTATTTACATATTAGCAGTATGACTAAAAACTGCATATATCAGACTTGTTTCAAAACTAATTTTATTTATAATTGCGGGGACTAGCCCCCACACCCCCACTTCTTTTGCCGTCTAGGCACCTACTCGGTGGTGACCCATACGAAGTACGCCTGCGGCGAGAAGCAAAAGGACTGCATATTTATATACTTAAATAATAAGTTATACAACATTTAAAACATTATTTTAATAATTTATGAATTAGCAAAATTTCAAATATAATCTTGTCAAGTACTTTTGAAACAAGTCTATTGTATAAACTATAAAATTGCAATAGATACATTAATTTAAATAACTATATTATTTAAATCTTTCTCCTGTTGTGTAATAATAAACCCATTTGGCTATATTTTCAGCATGGTCTCCCATTTTCTCAAAATATTTTGCTATCATCATTAAATATATGGCTTGATCAGCATTTTCAGCACCGCTTTTTATTAGCTCTACCATAGAATCACGCATTTTATAAAATAGTTTATCTACTTTATCATCGCTTTCTATAACATCTCTTGATAATTGAGCGTTCTTTTCTATGAACGCCTTAAGACAGTTTGTAACCATGTAGTCTATAATTTTAGACATTTCTATTAAAGTATCAATATTATTTTTATATAAATTACCTTCTAATAAAAATCTAATTAAATCGCATATATCTTTAGCCTGATCTCCTATTCTCTCTAGGTCAGTAGCTATTTTTAATGTAGCAGAAACTATTCTTAAATCTGTTGCCACAGGCTGTTCTAATAAAAGAATTTTTAAAGATGCACTTTCTATTTTGTATGATATTCTATTTATATTTCTGTCATTTTCTATTACTTGATTAGCAAGCTCTATATCTCCGTTTATCAAGGCATTAGAAGAGTTTCTTAAAGCCTCCAGTATCATATCTCCAGCTTCAGCAACATAATCTGTTAATTTATTTAATTCTTCAATTTTTTTCATTTATTGTTTCTCCATTTATTTTTATAAAATGTAAAAAATATAAATTATCCGAATCTTCCGGTAATATATTTTTCTGTTCTTTCATCTTTAGGTTTAGAAAATATTTCTTCTGTGTCATCATATTCCACTATTTCACCGAATAGAAAAAATGCAGTTTTATCCGATACTCTCATAGCCTGCTGCATGTTATGAGTAACTATTACTATAGTGTATTCATTTTTAAGTTCATTAATAAGATCTTCTATTTTACCAGTACTTATAGGGTCTAATGCACTTGTAGGCTCATCCATAAGAAGTATTTTCGGATTTACTGATAAGGCTCTGGCTATGCATAATCTCTGCTGCTGTCCCCCTGAAAGTCCTAAAGCATTTTTATTGAGCCTGTCTTTTATATCGTCCCAAATAGCTGCTTTTGTTAAACTGTATTCTACTATATCTGCAAGTTCTGATTTCTTTTTTATTCCAAATGTTCTAGGTCCGTAAGCTATATTGTCATAAACACTCATAGCAAAAAGATTGGACTTTTGAAATACCATTCCTACATTCTTTCTTAAATATGATACATTAACATTCTTATTGTAAATATTAACTCCTGCTATTTCTATATCGCCTTCTATTTTGCAGTTATCCACTAGATCATTCATTCTGTTAAAAGTTTTTAATAGGGTAGACTTTCCGCAGCCTGAAGGACCTATAAATGCAGTTGTGCTGTTTTTATTTATATCTATATTAATATTTTTTAAAGCCTGAAAACTTTCATAATACAGATTTAAATTTCTAGTTCTTATAACTTTATCAATGTTAAAATCAAAGTTTATATTATTATTTAATTCTTTAATCATGTAACCTCCATTTATTAATAATCTCTTTTCAGCTTTGTGTTAACAAAGAATAATAAAGCATTAAGAAATATAACCATAGTAAGCAGAATACTTGCTGTAGCAAAAGTTTGATTTATATAAAGTCCCTCGCTTGAAAACATCCACATCATAACAGAAAATGTACTTCCTGAACTTAAATATCCTCTAGGCATATATCTTACCGCACCTGCAGTATATATTAATGCTGCACTTTCTCCTACTATTCTTCCGATACTAAGTATAACAGAAGTCATTATTCCAGAAAAACCGCAAGGAAGTACTATCTTAAATATAGTTCTAACTTTAGAAGCTCCAAGTGCCAAACTTCCCTCACGTAAACTTGATGGAATAGATAATAATGTTTCTTCAGTTTGTCTTATTATAGAAGGAAGTATTATTAAAACCAATGTTAGAGAACCAGCTAATATACTTCTTCCCATACCGAAAAGATTTGAAAATACCAGCATGCCGAAAAGTCCGAATACTATTGAAGGTATGCCAGATAAACTGTCAGTAAATATTCTTATAACTGATATTAATTTGCTTTTAGATTTTGAATATTCTACCAAATAAATTGCAGCAAAAACTCCAAGAGGTATTGCTATTATTAATGACATAAAAAGTATCATGGCAGTAGAAACTATAGCAGGAAGAAGCGTCATATGAGAATTATCGCTTTTTTCAAATAAAAGATTAAAGTTAATATGAGGTATTCCTCTTATAAGTATAAAGACCACTATAAATATAAGAAAAAGTGTTGATACAATAGAAGCTGTTATTGAAATATATTTTAGTATATCAGCTTTTACTGTTGATACTTTCATTTTTACATTTTTAAATGAGAAATTATTTATATCATTTTTTAATTCTTTATTTCTATTGAGTAAACTGCTTAAAGAAAATGAAAAATATAAATTATTTCTTTTTAATAGAGAAAGTATAATATTTATCATAAGTATAAAAATGAGAAGTACAAATGCTGTTGCAATCAATGCCGACCTATGAATACCTGTTGCATATCCCATTTCCAAAGCTATATTAATAGTCATAGTTCTGAAGTATGAAAATAAGTCTTTAGGTATAAAAGGAGCATTTCCAGCCACCATCATAACTGCCATAGTTTCTCCTATAGCTCTTCCCATACCAAGCACTACAGCAGAAAATATACCAGATTTTGCAGCTTTTACTATAACGCCAAAAATAGCCTGAGAATGAGTATTTCCCAATGCTATAGCTCCGTCATAATAATATTTATATACTGCCTCTAAATTATATTTTGTAATAGATGTTATTGTAGGAAGTATCATAACAGCAAGTATTATAGAGCCTGCTAACACTCCTTCGCCGATATTATTCGGGGAGATATTTTTTAGAAAAGGTACTAATATTACCATTCCAAAAAATCCGTAAACTATTGAAGGTATTCCAGCAAGCAAATCTATAACTTGTGATAATATTGCTTTTAATTTTGACGGTGCAAACATAGATATATAAACTGCTGTAAAAAATCCGAATCCTCCTCCAAGAATTGTAGAGAGAATTGTTATATATACAGAGCCTACTATCATCGGAAATATTCCGAAACTTTTTGATGAAGGCGACCAATTCATACCAAAAACAAAATTTAAAAATCCTACTTCTTTAAATATTGGAATGCTGTAGATAAATATAAAAATACATATTGAAAATACAACTATAACCGAAAATATAGAACATATAAAAAATATATATTTCATAGTATTATCTAAAATTTCATTAATTATATGTTTATTAATATTGCTGTTCAAAATATATATCCTATTTTGTTGTTAATTTTTTATAAATAAAAAAATTTGTACTAATAAAAAAGCCGATATACAAATATTAATTGTTGTATATCGGCTTTATTTTTTATTAACTAGCTACATACCCATTTTCATTTATTACCGTTTTTCCTGTCTCGCTGTTTATGAAATCTAAGAAAGCTTTAGTTCCTGCATCAAGCTCAATTCCTTTTTTGGTGAATATGTAGAAAGGACGGTAAAGTTTATACGAATTATTCTGTATATTCTCTACAGAAGCCGCAGCATATTCATTTTGCCCTTTTGCTTTGTATGCCAGAGGCTTTATTGTATCATCAATAGAACCTAAAGATATATAGCCTATTTTTGATGAATCACTCACAACAGAAGTTTTTACCTTTCCTGTAGCATCAAGTATTTCTACTGTTGCAGGAAGAGGATTATCTTTGCCTATCAAGGTTAAATCTGTAAAAGCACTTCTGGTACCGGAACCGTCTTCTCTTGATATTGATTTAGTTATAGTACCTATTGCTGTATTATTCATATATAGATTGTATAATTCTTCTTCGCTTATTTGATTTATGTCTGCATCTTTATTTGCTATAATTACTATGCCGTCCTGACATAATAAATAGGAGTCAAGTCCTGAAAGCTCATCTTCTTTCAAATTTCTTGAAGCCATACCTATATCATTATTTCCGTTTACAGTGTCTTGAATTCCTATAGTAGAATCAGAAGTCTCTACTATTACAGTATAATCAGGATTAAGTTCTTCAAACTTTTCAGCCAATTTAAACATCAATGGAGAAACTGAAGAAGAACCTGTGATTACTATATCATTTGGATTTGAAGTACCTCCTGAGCAGGAAATAAGCATAAACATGCTTGAAATGATTATAGAAATAAAAATCTTTTTCATTTATTCACTCCGAAATAGTTTTTGCCAATTCTAAAAATTAACACAGTTCTTATATACTAGAAAAAAGATTATGTCAATAACAAAAATGAAATTTAATTTTTATTTTTTAATTTTTTACATAAAATATACATAGCTATGTTATAAATTAATATAATAATAAAATATGTTAAGTATATTATGTACACTTATATAGTTTTTTAAAGCATTAATATATTTTTTATATTCCTTTACCTTTTGCAGTACGAAGTTTATTTATAGGTATATCATTATATTTTGAGGATTCCTCTTTTGATAGTCTTCTCCATTTTACAGTTGCTCCTACAACTCCTGATTTATCGAGAGAAGCCTTTAACAGCAACGTATTTTTATCTTCAGTAAGATTTATATTAGCATAGTATGTACTTCCTTGATCTGTATGGTATATTCTTCCAGCAGTCCATTCTCCGTTTTCAAATACTATATCATATATAAATATTAGTCCTATGAGTTCTTTATCTCTTAGGCTTTTATTAGGATTATGTATATCTAATGTGCTTTTTACATTATTCTGCAGTTCTACAGCATATGCATAAACTTTATTATCTATAACTATTATTTTGGCAGTTTTCATTCTTCCTTTTGGTTTTTCAGGCATAGCCCAAAATCCTTCAACATCTTTTGCATTATTAGCAGCATATACTGAAGATGCAAATAAAAGAGTAAATAAAATTAATAATATATTTTTTTTCATTTTTATAACCTAAAGTAATTTTTTTATATATTTTATTATACAATTTAAATAATTTTTTACTATATATACTATTGATTTTATTGATTATTATTAATTAATTGTGTAAAATTGATTAATAAAATTGTTTTAAGGAGTTGTGTATTTATGAAAGACCCAAGAATAGAAAAGTTGGCAAAAACAATAGTTAATTATTCATGCAAATTAAAAAAAGGTGAAAAGGTTCTTATAAAATCATACGGAGTAGGTGATGAGCGTAATTTAGTTACAGCTATTATTAATGAAGTTTATAAAGCAGGTGCTAGTCCATTTGTTTGGAATCATGATCCTTATATAATGAGAGAATTATTAAAACAGTGTAATGAAGAGCAGATGAAAATTTGGGCTAAATCAGATTTAATGCTTATGAAAGAAATGGACGCTTATATAGGTATATGGGGCGGATTAAACAGTGCTGAGAACTCTTCTGTAAAGATAGAAAATAATAAGATATATGAAAAGTTTTATCTCAATCCAGTGCACATGAAAGAGAGAGTAAAAAATACAAAATGGGTTGTGATGAATTATCCTACACCGGCAATGGCACAGCAGGCTTCTATGAGTACTGATGAGTTTGAAGATTTTTATTTTAAAGTATGCAATTTAGATTATTCAAAAATGTCTAAAGCTATGGATAGTTTGGTTTCTCTTATGAATAAAACTGATAAAGTTAGAATAGTAGGAGATGGTACGGATTTAACTTTTTCTATTAAAAATATACCCGCTATAAAATGTGCAGGAGAGCTTAATATTCCAGACGGCGAAGTATTTACAGCCCCTGTAAAAAATTCTGTTAATGGTGTTTTAACTTATAATACCCCTTCTTTATATAGTGATGGTTTTACTTATGAGAATGTAAGGTTTGAGTTTAAAAATGGTAAAATAGTTAATGCTTCTTGTAATGATACTAAAAGAATAAATAAGATATTAGATACTGACAGCGGTTCAAGATATATAGGAGAGTTTGCTATAGGAGTTAATCCTTATATAACAGAGCCTATGAAAGATATATTATTTGATGAAAAAATTATGGGAAGTTTTCATTTTACGCCTGGTGCCTGTTATGATGAAGCTCCTAATGGAAATAACTCTTCTGTGCATTGGGATTTGGTATGTATTCAGACTAAAAAATACGGCGGCGGTGAGATTTATTTTGATGATAAGCTAATAAGAAAAGACGGAATATTTGTTATTGATAGTCTTAAATGCTTAAATCCTAATAATTTAAAATAATAAGGCATATATATGAGTGATAAAATAAATAATAATTTTTCTGTAAGATTTGCATCTCTCAATGATATACCTACAATATTAAAGTTTATAAAAGAGCTTGCTGCGTACGAAAAATTAGAAAATGAAGTTACGGCAACTGAGGATATATTAAGAGAATGGGTATTTGAAAAAAATAAATGCGAAGTATTAATAGCGTTAGAAAATAATACTGAAATAGGGTATGCATTATTTTTTCATAATTTTTCTACTTTTTTGGGAAAAGCTGGGATATATTTAGAAGATTTATACATAACTCCTAATTACAGGGGATTGGGATATGGAAAAAGACTTTTAAAAGAGGTTGCCAAAATTGCTGTTGAAAGAGGATGTGAAAGACTTGATTGGCAGTGCTTGGATTGGAATAAATCTAGTATTGATTTTTATTTATCACTCAATACTATTGAAATGAAAGGTTGGATTTCCTATAGGCTTAGTCATGAAAAATTAAAAGAATTTGCATGTATGTAATTTTATAGTATTTTTGATTTTATAATTTGTTTTTTCCATTTGAATAATATAATAGTATTCTACTGTGTACTTTGTTAGCCATAGTTTTTTGTTATTGGGTGTATGATAAGTGTTGATGCATATTAATACATATATAGAAAAAAATGCATTTTTTATATTAGACTTGTTTCGAAACTACTTGACAACATTAAATATGAAATTATTTAATGTTTCAAATTACAAATATAACGTTTTACATGTTATACTGGAACAATTTTATTTTGTCAATTGGTGCACATTATACAGAATTATCAACTTTTTTGCCGCACACGCTCTGCGGGCTTCGCCAAAGTTTTTATCCTTAGGATACGCTTCACGAAAAACGCAATTGCTAGAACTTTATATTTTAAAGATATGTATTAAATGTGTGGTAATACTCGAAATTTAGGCTGCACCTTGCCACAGGCACGCAGAGCGAAGGTGGACTTCGTCAAATGCAGTCTTTTCGCCTGCCTACGGCACGCAGAGCGAGGCGTACAGCGTATGGTTCTTTGTGTCACACCTGCCTACGGCACGGACAGCGTCACAAAAGAACTGGGGGTTGCCGACGCAAAATGCGGACTTCGTCGGCACACAGAGCGGGCACGACTGTGTGCTTCGCAGGGCTAGTCCCCGCAACTATAAATAAAAATAGTTTTGAAACAAGTCTATTTTAAGTATATAATTTATACAGCATGTAAAATATTTATATAATAATCAATATTATATAATTTTTGCATAAAATGACAAACTTGTAAAAATTATTTATAAATAGATTTTGAAACAGATCTAATATTTAATTATAAAACTAATATTAATTTTTAATTAAGTTGATACAAGTTAGTTAAAATGTGCACGGGTTCCATACATATTGCATTTAAGTATTCCTTAATTTCTTAAAGTATAGCATAGGAGTATCATAATTTAAAGTAGAATGTATTCTTTTATGA
>NZ_CASEGO010000030.1 GCF_949287625.1 uncultured Brachyspira sp.
ATGTAAAACATACGATTTGCATGATAATTAATATTATATAATTTAGCATAAAACAATAAACTATTAAAATTATTTGTCAAGTACTTTTGAAACAAGTCTTTATTAGATTTTGAAATGTTTTCTTCTTCCATTATAGATTTTAATTGATAAACTATTAATTCTTTAGATGATAAGGATAAACATTCTTCTAAAAGATTTTCTTCTTTAAGATAATCAAAGAAATCCCCTCCAATAGGATTATTTGTTTCTTTATTATTATTTTTTTTTATTGTCTCTTTCATTTTATATAATTCTTTATTTCTTTAGCTCTTTCATTTGCTAATGATAAATCCTTTTTAGGTATATCATTTATCTTTTTTATAATGGCATTTAATAAGTACATATTAGCATCATAATTATTTAATGATTATGCAATTATATCTACAAAATATTAAAATGCAATGCTTATAAGGTTTATAAATATTTTATTCCTTAGTCTTTCCGATAATTGCCTGCTGACATATATCATTATATCTTGTATCTCTTTTTCTTTTTTCTATGATAACAATTCCATCATAATAATGAATAGAGTAGGCACTGTCAGTAAAACTATTTGGGTATAAATCATCTTCTTCAGTAGCCCAATATGCATTTAAATAGTCTATTAAATTTTTAGTATACTCTATAAATGAATTAGGATTTTTATAACCGCCTCCAAAATTAGGCCAATATGAAGTATAAACATCCTCGCATAAATAAATACCGTCATCTTTTATATGTCCGTACATCTCTTCAAAAGTTATTATCTGCTGATTCATTCTGTGTCCGCCGTCATCTATTAGAATGTCCAGCTTTGGTATTTGACTCTTTACTTCATTTAAAAAATCTCTGTCGTCCTGAGAGCCTATAAATATTTTTATATTGTCACCTTCAAATTGTTTGCATTTAGGGTTTTTATCTATTGAATATATATTAACATTGGCATTAGGGTTACTATTTCTAAAATATTCTCTCCACATCTTCACAGCTCCACCGCTTCCAACACCTATTTCCATCATGTTAATGTCTTTTCCTCTGTATTTAGAAAAATGTCTTTCGTATATATCAAAAAAAGGAAGATGTTTGAATATTGCTTCTCCTTTATTATTAAGAAAATAGTTATGCAAGTCTGATTTATCTTTATTATCAGCATTTATTAGTATGTCTCTTATTATTTCAAGCTTTTTTTTATCTTCTTCACTGTCGCTTTTTACTAATAGCAGATTTTTATGTGTTTTTACTCTCAATTTTTTTATTTCAGACTTTTTACCTTTTTTCATTTTTGATTCCTCTATTTATATCCATAATTTTATACAATAAAATTCTAATTTGTCAAGGATTATGTAATTTATAGTTTTATACAAAAGGTAAGTTTTTTTTGTATAAATAATATATATTTGTAAAAAAATATCATAAATATAATATTTTTCTATTGATAATTTTACTTTTAGTGTTAAATTTTTAATATTACATAAAAATACGAGCGGAGTTCAATTTATGAGAAAAATAATACTTTCTATTATGATGTTTGTATTTACATCATCTGCATCATTTGCAATTAGCGGCGGATTTGAGTTTATATTGAATGTACCTGTTGGCATGAGCATAGGAGTTTATGAGTATGAGTTAAGTGATTATGCCGAGAGAATGGACGCTATAAGCGGAGGAGCTATACGCAGTTCATTTGCTAGAAATGGCGGTATTGGCTTTGATATTGGAGTTTCTGCACAGCTTGGATATATGATTAAATTTACAGACAGTATGGGATTAAGTATACTCGGTGAAATAGGATATAGTCATGATACTTATTCTTATATAAGCAGATTAGATAAAAATAATTCTTATTCATATTCTTTTGAAAGTTTGCAGTTTGGTGTTCTTCCTAAGTTTAATATTCAAAACTTTGCTATAGGTATTGGAGGCGGAGTAAAAATTCCTTTATCTGGAAATATACATACAAAAACTTCATTACTTGAGAACAATACTAAACTAAGTTCAGATGATATAAAAAGATTGTATGAAAAAGCTTTAATGCCTTATATTAAAGTTACTTTTGATTATTCTATATTTTTTACTCAGAAAATGGCATTTAATATAGGATTATATTTAGGATATGATTTCGGTTTAGAGCCTAATATATACACTATAGATGGAGCTATTAGCGGAAATAGATTAGTTCTTGATGAGGTATCATATTCTAGTTTTGATGTTGGACTTCAGGTAGGATTAAAATTCGGACCTAGTACAAAATAGATTATCTTTAATTAATTTTATATAAATTCATCTAGGATTAATATATGAATAATATTATAAATATTTCATTAAATAATCAAAAAAAAGCATTTGATATTATAAAAGAGCTTGATATAGAAAATTCTTTTAAATCTATTGGAGCAAGGGTAAATCTAGTAGGTTCTCTAAAGATGGGGCTTTTAATGAAAAATAAGGATATAGATTTTCATGTATATACTTCTTCTCTCGATATAGAGAAAAGTTTTTTTTCTGTATCAAAAATATCTAAAAATAAAAAAATAGAAAAAGCAACATATACTAATTTAATAGATACAGATGAGCATTGTATAGAATGGCATTTGTTTTATAGAGATGATAATAATGAAATTTGGCAGATAGATATTATTCATATATTAGAAGCCTCTTATTATGACGGGTATTTTGAAAAAGTTTCTGATGATGTAATAAATATGCTTACAGAAGAAAAAAGAAATATAATACTTAAACTAAAATATGAGACTCCAGATGATATAAAGATAATGGGTATAGAATATTATAAGGCTGTACTTAAAGATAATGTTCAAACATTTGAAGAGTTTATCAAATGGAGAGATAAACAGTCATTTAGCGGCATAATAGATTTTTAATTATATTCTGTAAATTATAATTGCTATCATATTTAAAAGAGCGTATATACAAATATAATTAATATATTTAGGTTTTGTATATCTTATATTTTCTATAAAATATATTATTGGTACAAATCCAAGTGTAAATGATGAATAAAAATAATGCGGACGTCCTCCTCCTGCAATACCGCAAATCATATAAAATGCTATTGTTGAAATGATGTAAACCATATAAAAAAATAAAAGTTCTTTTAATGAATTTGTTTTTCTATCATTGTCTGTAAGCATTTTTTTAGTAAAGAAATGTTTATATGCATAGATTAATGCTATTAATGCAAATATAAATGAAAGTACATAAAATATAAATGTAAAAGTATATAATGGATTTTTACCAAAGTATGAATTTATAATATCTTTTAATCCATTTACATATTTAGATCCTCCTTCATTTGTAGTAAAAAGAAGTATAGAATATATTTGAGGCGGCTGTATTACATAATGACTGCTTAACTCAGATTTTCTTCCCAATATTTTTGATAAACTTTCAAAGTGATTTTGAAATTGATATATTAAGTAAGGCAGATATGTTAGAAATGATATAAATACTCCTATAGCTAAAGGTATTATATTTTTTCTGGTATCTTTTTTCCATCTTATTATTAAAAACACTATTAAAGATGGTATTATAGAAAAGAAATTTGAAAAATGACATTGTGCTGATAGAGCTAATATTGGAAATAATAATACAGCATATATAAACTTTTTATCATTATATAAATATTCATATAACACAGGTAAAAATATAAAAGATAATATTAAAGGATTATGAGGATTATATATATTATTTCCAGCATTTATAAAATAAACATTTACAGACATAAGAATAAGCATTATGCTGAATGTAGTTAATGAAAATCTTTTATAAATCCAAACAAAAAATATAATGCTTACTAATATAGATGTAATTAAATTAACAAGCCTTGCTCCTTCATAAGTTTGCCCCCCAATTAAATATTTTACTATATATACTAAATAAAAATATCCGCCCGGTACTCTTGCATTTTCTTCATTATCATAAGTTTCAGGAGTATTCAGAAATACTCCTGAAACAGGGAATCTTTTTTCTTTTATGTGTTTTTCTGTTTGATAAAATTGGTATTGTTCATCTAGTCTTGGAGGTTTGCCAATAATTGTTTTATTGTATATATAAAATCTTAAAACTATTCCTATTATAACTGCAGCTATAGAAAGTATTATTAATAATTTTTTATTATTAACTATCATTTTTATCATAAACATTTTCTTTTTTTGAAACATTAAATTTTGAAAGTATATAAACAATTCCTATTAAAAATCTTAAAAAGTACATAGATATTGAGTAAATAGGGTGGGCTAATAGTTTTTTCCATTTGCCATTTTCTATGTACACACCTATATATCGGTAGAACATACCAAACTGTTTTTTAGTGGTTTCGTCATGCCCCCATTTTCTGAAGTAGTTATCAAAGTTTGAGGCATAGTAGCTTTTTTTAATTATATATTGTTTTAATGTATGATTTTCATGATGGTATAAAGGAGATTTTATTATAGATACTTCTCCTATTTGTTTTATTCGTCTGTCAATATCCCAATCTTCAGTGCCGTTTAAGTTTAAGTCAAAGCCTCCTATTTTTATAAAAGCCTCTCTTCTAAAGAAACGTACAGCATCTATTACAGTAGCATCATAAAATGAACGCTCAAAACTTCTTACTCTGTTAAAAAAATTTTTTCCGTATATTTTCTC
Source organism: uncultured Brachyspira sp. (assembly GCF_949287625.1). Taxonomy (GTDB): domain Bacteria; phylum Spirochaetota; class Brachyspiria; order Brachyspirales; family Brachyspiraceae; genus Brachyspira. Next base: position 4,663 of record NZ_CASEGO010000030.1, read on the forward strand.
TGGTATATATAAAGCATTAACATTTTTATTATTTTCAAAAATCTCCAAACATTCTGCAATAACATTTTCTGATAAAGTCATATCTACATCTAAAAAACCTATTATTTCTCCTTTGGACATTTCAGCTCCGTAATTTCTTTGAGCAGAACGTTCTGGACCTTTAATAAAAGTTTTTGCCCCTAATGACTTTGCTATTTCTACTGTTTTATCTGATGAGCTATTATCTACTAATATTATTTCTGTATCTTTATAATTTGAGTTTTTTACTGCATTGACGCAGTCAGCAATAAAGTTTTCAGAGTTTTTTGTTGTTATTATAATGCTTACCATTTATTATTTACCAATATTTTAGTGTTTTTATATTATATTAATAATAAAAAAATAACAATGCTATTTAATGATGTTTTAATTATTTTATAAATAAAAAAACAAGAGGTTTTATTTCCCCTTGTTTTTAATTATTAATTATTACTAATGATTAATTATTTTTAGCTCTCCAAGTTTCTTTTTCAAACTCGCCTTGTATAGGTACTAAAGATTCATCTAAATCTATTTTTAATACAGCATTAAAATTATTAGTTGCCATCATCTGAGCTGCAAAACCTACTATAGTAACTATTTCAGAATCATTAAAATGTTTTTTAAGATTGTTAATTAGTTCATCAGTTACTCCGTTAGGATCTTTTACCATTTGCATACCTAATTGTGATAATAACTGTTCTTTTTCATCTAGTTTAAGATTTTTAGGGTCTTCTCCTATAGCTTTTAAATCTCTTATAAAGAATAAAGAACAAAGCATACAGCCGTTAGTAGTAGAAACAGAATGTGCTAGTATCATAGCTGCTCTTTTACCAACTACTTCTACCAATCTGTCAAAAGAAGTGTACCAGCCCATAAATGCTTCATAAGTTGCATAGTCATTTAATAGTGCTTTTTTCATATTTGTAACATTGCCGCTTTTTTTTAATTGATAATCGAAAGCCTCTTTTACTTTACCTTGGGCTTCTTCATATTCCATAAATTTGACTCTAGCCATAAATTAAATACTCCTTTAAAATTGAATTTTAGATAAAATACTTTGTATAGTATAACATAAATTGTAATAATATAAATACTTTATTTAGTAAAAAATATTGAAATTTATATTATTATAATGTATATTACATACATTATGATTTTAAGGAATATTCATGAAATCAGATAAAGGTATTTATTATTTATGAAGATTAGTATAATAATACCATGCTATAATGAAGAAGAAGTTTTAAATACTCTTTATGAAAGAATAAATAATGTTTCAAAAATATTACCAAATCATGAATGTGAATTTATTTTTATAGATGATGGAAGTAAAGATAAAACGGAACAAATAATAGAAGAATTAAATAAAAAAGACAGCAGAGTAAAACTTTTTTCTTTTTCAAGAAACTTCGGACATCAGGCTGCTGTAAGCTGCGGAATACATAACTCTAAAGGGGATATAGCTGTAATAATAGATGCCGACTTACAAGACCCTCCAGAAATTATACCAGATATGATAAAAGAATATGAGAAAACTAAAACTCCTATTATTTATGGTAAAAGAGTTTTAAGGAAGGGAGAGAGTATATTTAAGAAATTTACAGCCTCATTGTTTTACCGTTTGATAAATTTATTATCAGAAGTAAAGTTCCCAGTAGATACTGGAGATTTTAGACTTATAGATAAAAATGTTATAGAAGCGTATAAATCTTTTAGCGAAAATCCCAAATACATAAGAGGTTTAATAAGCTGGACTGGATTTGAACAGAGGGCCTTTGAATATGAAAGAGAGGCAAGGGCAGCAGGACACACAAAATATACTTTTAAAAAAATGCTTAGATTAGCTCTTACTGGAATTTTATCATTTTCTGTTAGGCCTTTAAGAATATCATTGTTTTTAGGCATACTAGCTATATTTATTGCTATAGCTTTTTCTATAAGAGTATTTTATTTATATTTATTTAATCCAGAGGTTCTAGTGAAAGGTTGGGCTTCTATTATAATTACAATTCTTTTTATGGGCGGTTTTCAGCTAATTTCACTGTCTGTTATTAGTGAGTATTTAGCCAATATATTTAATGAAATCAAAAAAAGACCTGAATATATTATTAAAAAAAATATAAAATAGGAAGTACTATGATAATATTATTTTATATAATAACTATATTATTTATAGTTTCATTTGTGTATATAATTAAATCAGATAAAGATATTTTTTATATATCTTTGAATAATAAAAAAGAAACATTTATTTTAATATTATTTTGTTTAACTTCATCAGTATCACAGATTATACTTTTAAATAGCAATTATCCTTATATAGGTCATGATTATGCCCAGATAGAGGCTAGGGCTATGAGTATGTTTTTGTATTATCAGAATAATGGACTTGATATAGAATGGGCTTCTCCTTTATTTGGAGGCGGGCTTTTGAGTTATGCTAATCCTAATTGGCATCAATATTCGCCTTTGTATTTTCTTACTTTAATTATGCCTTTTTGGTATAGTTATAATGTACTTACTTTTTTGTTCTCTATTATTGGTTTTATGTCGGTATATGTTCTTCTTAAAAAGGATTTTAATTTTAATTTTATTAGTTCTTTAACAGGTGCTGTATTTTTTTCCTGCACTGGTTATTATATTTATCACCTTAAAGCAGGTCATTGGACATTTATATATCACCCGCTAACTGCATTTATTGTTTTTATATTTTTTTCTAATACTATATCAAAGTTAAGATTTAGTTTTATTATTAGAATATTATCTGGTGCTTTAATTTTTTCTGCTATGATATTTGGAGGTGCAATTCACACAATATTTTTCTATACTTGTTTTGTATTATTGGGTGCTGCTGTAATATTTTTTAAACTGGATTTTAATTTTGTAAAAAAATGTATAGCTGTAATACTTTCTGTATTATTATCTTTTATTTTAAGTTTATCAAGGCTTATTCCCATATTTATTTTGGCTTCAAAAATAGATAGGGGTAAACTTATGGTTGATAATGTTCCTTTTTATAAAATATTTGAAGTAATTTATTATGATTTTATTTTATCTGTTGTATCTTTTTTTGAAAAATTCTTTTTATTAAATATATTTTTTAATATTAGATATTCTGGTATTTTAGAAAAAGACCTATCTCTGCCTTTTATTATGATTCCTATGATAATAGCAATACTTATCATTAATAGGAAAAATATTAAAGATAACTTAATTAATTTAACAAAAATTGATAAATTTAGAATTATACTATTTATAATTTGGTTTTATTTAGTTTTTGATATTCACTATGATAAAGGTATCATTAATAGTTTATTTCCTTTTTTAAAGAAAATGAATTTATATTTAAGGATATCTTCTGTATTAATAATTCCTTTTTCTATATTTTTATCATATTTATTGAATAGGTATAAATTGTTCTCTGATAAAAAAACTGTAATATTATTGCTGTTATTAAATATATATGCAGTTATTTTCTTTTTATATAAACATGCAGATACATTTAATAATGATAATGGATTTCATAATATTAATATTAAAATAGGTATGGAGGTTTGGGATAAAATTAATAATTTAGGAAGTAATAATCATTATAGTGTAGATAGTATATTATCATTTAATGAACAAGATGATAAATACAGACAAAAATTATTAGAGCAATTTATTAGTAATAATTCTTCAAATTTGTATTCTTCAAGATTTCCTTATGAGCCTATATACGGTTACGTACTTGAGACTTTTGAGCCTAAAGAAGAAGGTTCTATATATAAAACAAATGATAATCATTATAATTTTACACACCCAAACAGTTTAATATTTTTTGATGATAATTATAAACAATTTACAGGGTTTACTTTAGAACAAAAAGATGATTTGGAAAAATTTGCTTCATTTAAAAAAGTAGATTGGAAGCTTCCTAAAATATTTTATACAGCTAATGATATTTCTCTTTATTCACATATAGTTGTTTTTGCTTTATTAGCTGTACTTATAGTTATAAATATTATATATTATTTTGTATATAGAAAAAATGCTTAATATTGAAATATTGATGATTCAAAAAATAAGAGGCTTTATTAATATTTAATAATAATAAATAATTAATAAAGCCCCTTATTAAAAGATTGTAGGATTAAAATATTTAACCTTCTAAAACTAATTATCTTAGAATCAATTATTATACATCAGTTCTTTTTTTGTCAAAACCTGTCTCAAACCGTCTTTAGCCTGAGAATCGCTGCCGTTATAGCTTAATGCATTTCTATAGCTTTCTTCTGCATTATCAAGCTCATTCATTCTATAATAACATTTACCCAAAGCTAAATTAATATCAAATAAATCTCTCTTTGATGATGCAGAGTTTAAAGCCTCATTATAAGCATATATAGCATCATTATATTGAAGCCTTCTATAAGAGAAAGACCCATAAAGCATGTAATTTTCTACACTAGGAGACATTTCTACAAGCTGTCTGTAATAAGCTGTAGCATCATTATAAGAGCGTATCTCTTCCATCATAGTAGCTAATGTTATCCAAGCATTTTCTCTTACTAATGTTGTATTGTTTTCATCATTTGCTGCTATAAGCAAAGATTCTTTTGATTTTTCATAATCTTTAGTTTTATAGTAAAGCATTCCAGCTCTGTATATACTTTCTCTGTCTTTAGGATATTTTGAAAGTGTATAATTATAATAATTTAATGCCTCATTATTATTTCCTATGCTTTCATAATAAATAGCAAGCGTTCTGCTTGGAAAGGCATTACCTACCTCTTCAGCAATAGAATCTTTTAATAATTTAATGCCTCTGTCAGAATTACCATAGTATAATTCCAACTCACCAAGTCTAGGCATAAATATAGCATTATTAGTTTCTATTTTGTATATTTCCTGATAATATTTAAGAGAAGGTAAAAAATCTTTTTGTCTGTATGTTATATCTCCAAGTCTCTCTAATGCAGTTTTATAGAGATCATCTTTATTGTCAGCCATTATAATTTTTTTATAATTAGCCTCTGCTTCTTTTAACATACTTCCTTTATAGTATGCATTAGCAAGAAGTCCAGTAGCTTCATAAGTATTGGTATAATCTTTCATTTTTGTTAATTTCAAATAATATTTAATGGCTCTGTCATAGGCATTTTCTTTTTCGTATAATTCACCCAAAGCAAGTATAGTATCAATATCATTAGGGTTTTGCTCCAGTATTTGTTCATATACTTTTTTTATGCCGTCATAATCTTCAACCTGCTCATATATTTTTACAAGTCTTCGTATAGAGTCTGGCTTAGTATCAGAATTAACTAAACTTTTTAAATACATTTCTATAGCACTGTCAGTATCTCCAGATATTACATAAATATCTCCAAGTATTGTAGCAGCTTTATCGGCATATTCACCTTTGCTTCTTCGTACTAATTTACTTAAAGTATCATAAGCAACACTCTGAAAACCTTCATTAAGTGCTATTAAACCAACATAAAATAATGCTTCATCGCTTTCTTCCAAAGATAATACTCTTTCATAATATCCCTTTGCCAAACGAGGCAAGTTTCTTTCCATATAAAAACGTCCCAAAGTAAGAAGGCTAGGTATATAATTGCTGTTTATAGATAATGAAGTTTCTAATGAAGTTAAGGCTTCATCATACATCTCTTTTTCTAAATATGATATTCCTAGATTATGTTTAAGTTTTTCATCTAAATACAATGAATTTGTCATAGTATTAAATATTTTTATAGCATTATCATAATCTTCAGTTTCATTATATATTTGACCAAGCAGTATATTTGCTTCATACTGTTTTTTAGGGTCTATAGTTGTACTTATTTCTTTTTTTAGTATAGATTTAGCTTTATTGTAGTCTTTATTTTTATAGTATTCTTTTGCCAAAGTGTAATCATCAGCAGCCTGAGAGGTTAACCTTACTTTACCCTGCATTATTGCTACATTTAATGATATTATAGCTATAAAACCTAAAGCACCTATACATAATATAAAAACCACCATTTGAAGATTTTTATATTTAGCTAGTCTTCTATTGTATGTCTTCTTCCTGTATACCATCTAAAATCCCATTAACAAATTTATAAGAATCTTTATCACTAAACATTTTAGCGATTTCGACTGCCTCATCTATAACTACAGATTTAGGTATGTCTTTTAAAAATATTAAAGAATATATAGACATTCTGATAATAGATTTGTCTACATATTGTATTCTCTTTATGTCCCAGTTGTTAGAATATTTTTCTATTAAGCTGTCTATTCTCTCTAAATTTTTTATAGTTCCTTCCACTAAATTTCTTGTAAATGCAAATATATTTTCAGGTATTTTTTTATCATAATCAAAATCTAAAATATCATTTATACTTATTTTTCTTTCATTAATTTCATAAGAATATAAAGACATTACAGCATATATTCTTGCCTGTCTTCTGGCTCCGTAGGAAGATAAATCCAAGTCTTTAATATTTTCTTTGTTTTTGGATTTAACTATCATTTTCTTTTTTACTGCTTTTCTAGGAGCATTATCTGAAACCTCTTCTTCGTTTGTATTTTCTGTGTTGTCAATATTTTTTATCTCTTTTTCTTCAGACATATTTATAAACCTATAAATTAATAATTTTCTTCTATATTTTTAATCTTTTTAAAGATTTTCGGAATATATATTATAAAAATGATTTTGCCTAATATTTTTATTTATTAAAAAATTAGTGTAAATAATAGATGTTTTTTAAAATAAAAAAGGCTATAGTCTAAAACTACAGCCTTAACAATTAAATAATTATATCTTACAGTGAATCTAATTCTTTTTTTATTCTAGCATATACTTCTTCTGGTGTTCCTACACTTTCTATTTTTATTATTTTTGCTTTGCCGTTATAATAATCAAGCACAGGTTTACTTTGACTTTCAAATACTTTTAATCTGTTTTTTATAGTTTCTTCATTATCATCTGCACGGCCTCTTTTTAAAAGTCTGTCTATTATTATCTCTTCAGAAGCAAATATATCTATAACAGCACTTATTTTATAATTTAGGCTGTCAAGTATAGATGATAATTCTTTTGCCTGTTCCATAGTTCTAGGAAATCCATCGAGCATAAAACCGTTTTTACAATCATCTTTGGTTATTCTTGCTTTAAGCATATCAATAACCAAACTATCTGGTACTAATTCACCCTTATCCATATAAGATTTTGCGGTTTTACCTAGTTCTGTACCATTAGAAATATTTTCTCTTAGCATATCACCTGTAGCAATATGTGCTATAGAATAATCTTTTTCTATTAAAGCAGATTGAGTTCCTTTACCTACGCCGGGAGCTCCTATAAAAATTATATTAAGCATATTACAACTCCTAAAAAGCATTATTATTAGTAGTATAGTAAATAATACATTTTTGTCAAATTTATTTTAAAAAATAATGTTATTTATTGATTTTTTATATGATGAATATTGTTACCACCGCCATGAATACATTATATTTGCTCCGCTGTATCCTGCGTTAAATGATAATTCCTCTACAGCAAAGTTGCTTTCATTTATCCAAAGCATATAATATATACCAGTAGTTAGTGCAAATGCCCCAGTAAGCACCATTCCTGCTATATATATATTCATAGCAGTATTATATGTTCTTAAATCTACTTCTGGTCGGTTAGCAACATTTTGATATTGATTATAGTATTTTACCATTGTAGAATCTAATATTTCACCTGCATATACATAAGTACCTATTGAAAATATGGCACTGGCTATAGTTAGTCCGAAAAATATTTTTGTGTTTCTTTCATAATTTTTAAATATTTTATCAGCCAATGTAGGTTCTTTAAATTTTTTCATATTTGGGGTAAGATTAAGAGAATTGGTGCTGTCTACAGTAAATGTACCGTAATAATCTATATAGTTTGTATTTGTTATTTTTAGAGAATATGTACCAAAGCCAAAATATCTATTTATTACATTAGTTGGTGTTTCTTTTATACCATTTATAACTACTGAACTTTCTTCTTCTCCCGGTATATTTATCTGTACTCTGGCAGCATTTGTAAGTTCGTCTAATGTGAATTGAAGGAGTATATTTTCATTAGGATTTTCAAATGAAAGCATAGTATCTATAGTTTCATAAGCTTCTTTTTTGATAGTAAACCTATGGCTGTTTGTTGTAAGTGCTGGAACATATAATGTATCGCCGCTTTTTCCTACAAATATGTCATCAACATAAACAAAAGAGTCAGGAGGGCTTACATCTATTGCTATAATTCCTGTTTTATCTAAATAGCTTATTCTATTTGCTATTTCTAAAGCATAATTTGGAACTTGTTCATCTATTCTCGCTTCAGGTACTGTCATGGAATATGAAGTTATCTTTCTATCTTTGATATATGCTACATATGTTACTACATTAATATTGGGTCTTTTATATTCAACAGTTCCGAATATTGCTATATCAGAGTTTCTAGTAAATACATATTTTTTTATGTCATCTCCGAAATATTCATAATAGTTTTTTCCTATATCTACTTTTTGAATAAAATCATTAGTACCTTTTAGTATTACATTAGTTCCGTTGTAGTCAAATATCATTTCATTAGTCTGAAGTACAAATCCTTTAGTTTCAGGTGTTATTAATTTTACATTGCTTCGTACCTCTCCCCAGTTGGTATAAGTTGTATATTCATAATTTGTTATTATAGTAATATTTGTTCCTTCTTGTCTGCTTGTGTATGTTATATTTGTAAATTGGAATACTTTATAATCATATGCTCTTTCAAAGTCTATGGGGGTAATTGTATAATTTGTTTCAGACTGGAGTCTTATTGTTTTATTATATTCTAACTGATTGGCTATTGCATCTGCTACAGCAAATGTAATATAATTGTAGTTTGTATTATCGCTTATATTTGTATATATATAGATATCTATTTTTGCAGTTTCTGAAGTTGTATAGTATGGTCTTACTTCCTCTATTTTTATTGGTTTTCCTCCAAATGGGCAGAGCGGTACTGATGCAAATAATAATATTAATAATAATTTGATAATTTCTTTTCTATACATATATTCCATTTTTGTTTTTATTATTAATTCTATATTAAAAAATATCTTTTATCAATAGCAGCTATTTTATAATTTGGCTTTATAAATATCAATAGATTAGACTTGAAGTAAGACTATTTTACTGATTATTTTAGTAATTAAATATAGTTTATAAATTAGCTTTTTAAAACTGCATATATCAAAATAAAAATTCATCTTGATAAAATATAATTATTTAAAAATATCATTAGTAGCATCATACCAAAATACAAAGTCCAAATATTCCATAGGTATTTTTTCGCTTTTTGAATATTCAACTAGATTTGATTCACAGCTTAGATAATTATTTTTTGTAAGGCTTGTTTTAGGCGTCATACCTTCAGGCAGAATGCTCAGCTTATCCATTACACGCATTATATGTCTGTCAAGTATGGCGATTTTTTGTCCGAAACCTATATTTCTAAGAAAATGACTAGCCTCTTTAAGTCCATATCCTTTAACTTCTTTAGCAAGCTCATTTCTTAATTCTACCATAGTATCATTTTTTAAAGCTTCATTGATTCTGTCTTTTAATACAAACTTTTCATTAGGAAAATAAATCTTTCTGGCAAGCACTATATTTTCAGCCTTCATATTATGAAATCTTACATGCTTAATAAGTATATTAGCTACTTTTTCAGTACTTCCTTTGAAAAGCAAATTATTATTATACAAATCAATTATAGCAGCAGCCCCGCTTCTAGCCTTTGTCTGAGGCGTACATATACAAAATGCAAGTTCAGCAAAAAGTCTTTTATCATTATCTCTTTTAAAAACCCTCTCAAAATATTCAAGTCTTCTTTTCATTCTCTCATGAAGAACTTTATCTTTATATATTCCCATCAAATGTTTAGCATATTCCTTATCCATAATCAGCCTCTAAAACTAAAAATATTATTAGACTGATGATACTACTATATAAATTAAATTTCAATATATAAAATTTTATTAATATTTAAACTCCACAGTATAATGCGTAACAGCCTCATCGGGCATAATATATTCTCTGTTGCTTTTCAAAAGCTCAAGCATATCAGCCCTAGCATCATAATGCATACCAAGAAGTACATCTTTTATATAATCATTGGCAAAATCACTCCAATAAGTTCCATCTCTCAATTCTTTTGCTGTTTTTCTTAAATCATTTATTACAATAGAATAATCTTTAATAGTATTGTACATAGCTTCTATTTGAGTATAGTCCACAAGCTGCACTGCCTTATTATTAATATTAAGCATTACTTTTTCGCCTCCGCTCTGCCATACCATTAATTTATCTGTATAATCTATAGGAGTGATAACTGTCCAATCTTCATCTTTATTCGGCTCTTTATCCTTGGTTAAAAACTGATTAAGCCCAGCACTTTTTATATGAGCCTCTGTAATAGTAAAATATTCCTGCCCGCTGTCATAAGCAGCTCTTATTTCTTCATAAGGAGGTATAGGAACATAATAAGTTTTCTTATTTATTGTATAAGTTGAATAAGGAGAATTGTCAGATTTATAATATCTTCCATTATCAAGTTTTATCCAATTAGGTTCTTCAGGAGTTTTTATCTTATTTTGAATATATGGTAAATCTCCTCCAACATATTGATCACGAGAATATACCGAATCAGCATTATCATAAGCTGAAGAATTAGGCTCTACTTGCCAATTTACGCCGTCAGTAGTTGACCATATAGTATTATCATTTTCAAAAGACTGAGTTTTATAATTCCAGTAAGGATTACCCAATTCATAATATACCCTTTCACCTTTTGTAACATATATTTTATTTTCATCATAGCGAATACTAAGCCTGCTTCTTTGTCCCCAAGGCGTATTAATCTTCTCCCAATTAGCACCTATAGAAGTATCTTTATTTTTATCTATTCTATAATAAACATTTTTACTTGTTGTAAATGGTCCCTGAGTTTCATTTCGGCATCCGCTTGGATTTTGCTCATTAAAATCTTCTTCTAAACCTATTAAATATATATAATCTTTAAACTCAGCAATTTTATAACCACTAACACCAAATCTTCCTTGAAAGCTAGAATTAGGATCTGTACTAATTAAAGGAAAAGCTCTATAAACATTATCATCAGAACCCTCTGTTGTCCAATTTATTAAATCTGATGATGTTCTTATCTCATTATTAAAAGTTATGCCTGTGCGAAATGTATGAGTTCTTTTTTCGTCTTTACAGTCTGTAGTAGTAAAATAACTTGAAGAATATGAATAACTTCCATAATCATAATATTCATATAAAACTCTATTTTCTTCTATTACATTCATTCTTAATAAATCATCATATCCTTTACTGTCTTTATCATAAACTACTATATTTTTGCTCTCATCTATTTGAAGTATTATATCTTCTGCTTTTTTATTTAATGTTTTGCTTTTAGGGTCATAATCATACATATAGTCAGCCAATATATACCATTTGCCTTGATATTTAAACTTTCTTCTAAAACTTCCGAAAACTTCTCCGTCTTTAGCAGGCACTGGATTAACATCTACATGACTTGGTATTGTGTCTTCAGGCAATCTAAAGTCAGTTGGCGGCGGTATATGTATAGGGCTTAAAATATTAATCCCCTTACATGAAACTATCAAAACTATTATAAAAATTAGTAAAAACAATATTAAATACAATCTATTTTTCATAAGTATAGCCCCTATTTTTAAAAAATAGTAAAATTCTTTAATAAATATATTCTGTATATAAATACAATAACCTTTGATTATAAAATTATCGTTTCAATTATTAATACGTATAAATAAAAAAATATCCGTAAAAATTTTGTATTTTTTTGATTATTAATTTTTAAAAAATAAATAAAAAATAGTTTTGAAATTAAGTATATTGATTAATTAATATATACCTAAACAAATGTAATTTATCAAAAAATAAATTTTTTAAATTTTGATATTTGCGGGGCTTTGCCCACCGATCTGCATGCTACGTAACACCACAGTTCTTTTGCGACCGTAGGAAGTGCCTGTGGTATTGGCACAAAGAACCAAAAAGACTATATTTAAGGCTAAATTTAATAATATATTCTACATATAAAACATAATTAGTACTATTTACCATTATTTTTAGACTTGCACTTTTTGCAACTTTTTGCGGCAGGAAAAAGTTGAATAAAAAAATTGACAAACTTAAAAATTTTCAGTATATTATAATACAAAAATACAGTTTTGAAAAATATTATTTATATTAAATTAAAAAAGAGAAATTTCATTATGCCTAAATTATTAATATCAAGCGACCTGCATTTAAGCCTTCAGGAAAAAGAATACTCGCTTTCAGTATTAGATGAAATATTAGAACAAGCAAAAAATTATGATGCACTTCTTTTACTTGGAGATACTTTTAATACATTTGAAGATTTGCAGGAATTAAAAGATACATTCTCAAAAAAAATAGAAAGCTATGATAAAAATGTATACTTACTTAAAGGCAATCATGAAAACCTAAAATCAAAAGGCATAACATTAAATAAATTAAAGTTTCCTGATAATTTAATAGTAATAGAAGATATAAGTTTTTTTAATATAGATAATTTAGATATTATAGCACTTCCATATAGTGAAAAATATATTATAGATAATGAATTAAATAAAAAAATAGAAAATCTAAATGCTGACAACAGGATAGTAATAGCACATGGTATAGTAGAAGGAACATTATGGGCTATAGAAGAAAATGAAGAGGCGGCAAGCATACCCATAGATATAATAAAAAAAATAGAGCCTAATATTGCTGTAGTAGGGCATATTCACAAACAAATGGAAGTTAATATTGAAAATATAGAAATAATATACACAGGTTCTGCAAGAGTATGGAGAAGAACAAAATCAGAAATGGGGGAAAGGAGATGTTTGGCTATTGATATAAAAAACAACTCTATAAATAAAAGTTTTATCAATATAAAAAATGCAGGCGAATACAGAGTATATGAAAGCAATATTTATAACATATCAAATTTAGAACAAAAAGCCTCTGAATGGAATATAAAAGATATTATAGATATTAATATATACGGAATAGCTGAAGATGAAAATGAGCTTGAAGAAAAAATAAACAGCATAAAAAATAAATATTCAAAATATGTACGTGACATTAATATAAAAACTAAAGAGTTATTCCTGCTTGAAAATGCCTACAATGAAAGCATAATAAAAGAGTTTTTAGCTATAGCAGAAGAACATGAATTTGCTACTAATAGTGAAGAAGACCTAGAGATAGTAGAAATTGCCAAACGTATAGGAATAGAAAAAATATATTCTGCTTTGCAAAATAAAAGATGATATAAACTCTATATTTTTTTTATTAATCTTTCAGCAAGAAGTTTTGCATCAATATTTTCTATGCATATATGATTATTAGGACAGTTTTTTCTTTTATAGCATCTGGCACATTCTAAATTTTCAACTCTTATAGTTTCAGAGTTTTTTGCTATAGGTCCGACACGTACCTCGCTTGTAGGACCGAATACTGCTATTAATGGTTTTTGAAATGCACAACCTGTATGCATTGGAAATGAATCTACTGTAACCATTCCCTTTGATTTTTTTATTAAATATGCTAATTCTGGTAAATTAAAAAGCCCAGAACTATTTAAAACATTATCAAATCCTTTAACTATTTCCAAACATTCTTTATCATAATCTGATGTAGCTGAAACTATTATTTGTATATCTTTTAATTTTTGTATCTCTTTTATTATTTCTCTTGATTTATTCACTGATAAATCTTTAGTATCCCATCTCGAAAATGGTGAAAAAACTATATACTCATTATCTATATTAAAATTACTGTTTACGCTGTACTTTATATGTTCTATTTTTTTATTAAAATCTGCTTCTATGGTATCAGGTAAAAAATAGTCCAAATCAGTACCGTCATCTGGGCAATCAATAAACTTCAAAAAAGATATAAGTCCTTCTATAGCATTTATATCCTTATAATAATTACTTTTTACTCCAAACCACTTACCCTTTGCATATTTCTTTTTAGCGTGGCATAAATATAAAAATATTATGCTTCTCTCAAGTCCCTGCAAATCCATAGCTATATCATAATGTTCTTTTCTTACTTCAGATATATGAGAAATAAACTCTCTTATCGTAGAAAAAAATAATAAAGGAGATTTAAATATTTCATTTTCATATCTGTATATATCCAAAACATATAATTTATTTATATAAGGATTATTCTCTAATATACCTAATGCTCTTTTATCTGTTACTACATCAATTTGACAGTCTGACTTCCATTTCTTCAATGCCCTTATAACAGGTGTCATATGGAGAACATCGCCTAAAGAAGTTTGTTTTATTAAGAGTATTTTCATAAAATCATATAGCCTGCTTTATTATAATATCATAATCATATAATAATTTTATAATATATCAATAAAAAATTATAAAATATAGAAAAAATTACTACAAACAGTATTGACAAATATTACTTTATACAGTAATATTACTACATAAAGTAATTATATACTTAAATATTTTTAATAAAGGAAATGACAATGAAAAAAAATCATATTATAATTTTTATATTAATAGTAATATTTGTATTAGTAGGAGCATTCGGTATAAGCAGGCATGAAAATTATAAAAAGACAAACGCCTCAAATGATAAGGTAATAAAGATAGGTATAAGCCAAATGATAGAGCATGATGCATTAGATTTAATATATAAGGGAATAGAAGATGAGCTTAATAAATACTATAATAACAGCAATAAAAAAATAGTAATAGACTATAAAAATGCTCAAGGGGATCAAGCAAACTGTAATACTATAGCACAAAAATTCGTTAACGATAAAAGCGATATTATAATAGCAATAGGAACTCCTGCAGCTCAGTCGGCTGTAAATCTCACCAAAGACATACCAATAATAGCTTCGGGTATAGGAGACCCAATAGGTGCGAAATTAGTAACTAATCTTAATAAACCTAATGTAAATGTAACAGGCACAATAAATCTTCCTCCTATAGAAAGACAAATAGAACTCATGCATACATTACTTCCTAATGCAAAAAAAATAGGACTTTTATACTGTTCAAGCGAAATTAATTCATTATATCAAATAAAATTAGCAAAAGAGAAATTGGATTCACTAGGACTTGAATATATAGATTTGACAGTTGCAAATGCAAATGAAATACAGCAGATGATGATAAGTGCTTCAGATAAAGTTGATGCTATATTTTCTCCTACTGATAATATCATAGCAAACAGTATGGCAAACGTGGCTATGATAGAAGAAAGCGAAAAACTTCCAGTTATATGTGCTGATGCTGGTATGACAAAAATAGGAGGCACTGTAACATATTCGGTTAATTATTACGATATGGGAGTTCTTACTGCTAAAAAAGCAATAGAAGTTTTGGAAGGCATTAAAGATATAAAAAACATACCTCTTGAAACAGTTGACAGCTGCAATTTTGTTGTAAATACAAATATGATAAATAAATTAGGGATTACTATTCCTAATAATATATATATGAATTAAAAACAAGTTCCATATTTTTTAGATACTACATAACACAAAACCTGCAGTTTAATACTGCAGGTCTATTTTTGTAAAAATAAAAAACTATTAAGCAAAATCTTTTAAGTGTCCAGATGATACTTTTTTGAAAGCCCTTAAATAATATTTAATATCGTCCAAATCTCTTATAGATAATACCTTATGCATCAAAAACTGCGGAGTAAAGCTAAGATTATAAAGTTTTTGTACCCATTCTTTTATTTTCTCTTCTCCTACATCAGTTTTCATTATAGCTTTACGCATATCATAATCTTCCCAATTTTCTGTAGTAAGCCAATTTTCTTTTTTACATTGATTAAATAACTCTGTTCCCGGATACGGAATTATTATTGTAGCCTGCATAGTTTTAGCATAGCCTTTAATAAGGAGTTTTTTAGTAAGCTCATAAGTTTTCTCAATATCCTCTTCAGTTTCCCAAGGATATCCAAGCATTACAGTTACATGAGGAGAAAGTCCTGCATCTGATGCCGCCTTACAAGACGGAAGGATTTCTTCAACTTTATTTCCTTTTTTAAGCCTGTCTAATGTATTCTGACTTGCTGATTCCAAACCAAATAATAAAAATCTAAATCCCGCTTTTTTCATAAGTCTGTACTCATCTTCATTACATGCTCCGAAACGCATATTGCAGTCTATATTAACTTTTTTATTTAGCTTTTTGTCTATCATAAAATTGCAAAAATCATTAAGCCATTTTTTTACTGGAAAACAGCCTGTATCGTCCATTATCTCTCTAATATTATATTTATTATAAAGAAACTCTACCTCATCAACCACATTTTCAGCGGTTCTAGCACGGAAATTTGTATATATACCAGTCCAAGAGCAGAAAGTACATCTATGATGCCAGCAGTCTCTTCCAGCCATTATATAAGTACCAGGTATTCTTTTGAAGTTGCCGTTATCATAAGCGTATCTCTGCCACTCAGTCAAATCTCTGTCTATAAATGGAAGGCTTTTTAAATCATGTCTTAATTCAAAAAATCCTGTATTTTTTATATTATTATTTTCTCTATAATATATACCTTTTTCTAGCTGTGCTTTTCCATTTAAATATTCTATTAAGTTCAAAAGAAGAAAATCATAATCCCCGCCCATTAACAAATAGTCAACTTTGCAGTTATTCATAGTCTCTTCAGGCATAGCAGTAACATGGTCTCCTGCAATAACCACTATCATATTTTGGTATTTAGCTTTCAAGTCATTAACTATTTTCCAAGCTTTATATACAACTGGAGTTTTTATCTCAAAAAATAATAAGTCTGGAGTTTTCTCATCTAAATATTTATACCATTGTTCTGTCGTCATATTTCTAGCAATGGCATCAACAAAGTCTACATCATATCCTGAATTTTTTATCATAGTTGCTGCAGTTGCAGGCACTACTGGGTAAATATATGTTGGGCTTTTAAACCATTGAAACTGTCTGTTTTGGGATAATAATGCCACTCCTCTGTCGCTTTCAAATGGAGGATAGCCTATATATATCTTATTTATTTTGTTATTCATAAATTAATTGCCTTTTTACTAAATTACTAAATATTAAAAAGTTATTATACTTTAATAAGTAAAAATGTAAATAAGTTCATAATGTAAAAAAATATTATCCTTTCTTTCCGCCCATATCCATATACTGACTGTACATAGGCGAAGGAAGTCCAAATCCTCCGGCTACAGGCATAGTTTCGCCTGTTATAAATGATGAATAATCGCTTGCAAAGAAAAGTACAGCATTAGCAATATCTTCAGGCTCTGCTGGTCTGTTTAATGGAACATTTTTCAAAAACAATTTTAAAAAATCTTCTGACATATTCTCCATAGCAGCATCAGTTGCAACAAACCCCGGAAGTACGGCATTGCATCTTATATTTTGTCTTGCATACTGAACAGCAATATTTTTTGTAAGAAAATTGATTGCCGATTTTGATATGCCGTATGCTAGTCTTGACATATCTGGAAATATACCTCCTACAGAAGAAATATTAATTATGCTTCCTCCTCCTGTATTAAGCATATGCTTAACAGCAGCCTTTGAAGGAAGATAAACACTTTTTAAGTTTTCATTAACTATATTAAAAAATGCATCAGTATCACCGTTAATTAAATCAAAATCTTTATTAATATCAGTAGTACCGAAATTATTAACTAGTATATCTATTCTATTTTCTTTTTTTACTGTCTCTTCAATCATAGAAGTAAAAGTTTCTTCTTTAGAAGCATCAAAATATACTGTATCAGCTTCTCCTCCGTTTTTTATGATTTCATCGGCTATTTTTTTACCAGCATCAAGTCTTCTCACAGCTAAATAAACCTTTGCACCATTTTCAGCTAGTTTCTTTGAACATGCTAAACCTATACCTCTGGTTGCTGATGTTACTAATGCTATTTTTTTATCTAAAAGTTTCATTTACTTAAATCTCCTTTTCATAATGTTTATGCTAACTAATTATATTCTATTTAATAATTATTTCTATAAAATATATAATTATTTTGAAGTTCTATATTTTATAAAAAATACTGATGTTACTATAAAAGTTAAAACTTCTGTAATAGGCATAACATACCATATGCTTTCTTTTTCAAATATTAAAGGCATTACAAATATTAAAATACCGCTTATTATAAGTCCTCTCAATACTGCTATTATAAATGATACAGTTGGTTTCATTATAGCCTGAAAATAGTATGTTGCATATATATTGAATGGAAGTATTAAAAATGATATAAAATAAGCTCTCATAATATTTTTTGATATACTCAAAGCTTCATCTGAAGGCTTCATAAATGCTTTCATTAAGAAGTCAGTATTAAAGTATGTAAAAAAGGTAGAAACTATAGCCAATATTAAAGCTGTGAGTATACCGTATTTTACTGCTGATTTTATTCTATTCATATTGCCTGCACCCAAATTAGCAGATATTATAGGCTGTGATGCTTGTCCTATTGCATAAGCTGATGACTGAACTAATATATTAATATTGATTATAACAGAGTACACTGCCAATGCAGAAGAGTTAAAATATTTCATTATCTGATTATTAAACATTAAAGCAAGTATTCCCATTGCTATATCGATAAAAAACGTAGAAAAACCAATTGATACAATATTTTTTGATAGTGAAAATAATTTATTTACTTTTACAAATTTTAAAGTATTCTTTTTTGTAAATAGATGAGATATTAAAATTGAAGCAGTGAGAACCTGTCCTATAGCAGTAGCAAGACCAGCACCGAATATACCCATATCACATACAAATACAAAAAAGTAATCACCGAATATATTAAATATACCTCCAGCCATAACGGCAATAGTTGCCTTCATAGGGGCATTATCATTTCTAAGATATGCAGCAAAAAATTGACTGAATGAAAATAAAGGAAGAATTATCTTTATAGGAAGAAAATATATTTTGGCTAATCTTAAAAGTACATCATCAGCCCCAAAAAAATAAAGTATATTATCTTCAAATACTATAGATAAAATCCAAACTATAAATATAACTATTGACAAAGCAATGAATGAAGAAGTAAAGAAAATATTTGATTTTTCATGCTCTCCCGAACCTCTTGCCTTACTAAAAATAACAGAACCTCCTATACCAAATAATAGACCAATACTGTATATTATATTCCATATAGGAGCAAATATAGCCAAAGCAGCCGCCCCATTATCACCTTCATAATGACCAACCATAGCAACATCAACTATAGAATAAATTGCTGCTATTAAAGCACTTCCGAAACTTGCATACAAGTATTTAAAAAATATTTTTTTTACATCAGTCTTAAGAATATCCATAAAACAAACCCTTACAAAAAATAAAAGGCTGGAAAAGAAATCTAATAATTAGACATCTTATCCAACCTTTGGTATTTTCTATTTCCAATAAGTCCTACGATGAACTTAAGTACATTATACTATATACCTAAACAAATATAGTTTGTCAAAAAATAAATTTTTTAAATTTTGATATTTGTGGGGCTTTGCCCCACACCCCAGTTCTTTTGTTGGCACAAA
>NZ_CASEGO010000031.1 GCF_949287625.1 uncultured Brachyspira sp.
CAAAAGAACTGGGGTGTGGGGCAAAGCCCCGCAAATATCAAAATTTAAAAAATTTATTTTTTGACAAACTGTATTTGTTTAGGTATATACTAAAAATTTCATAATAAATAATAATAAATAAAGAATAACTATGAAAATAATATTTAAACTTACAATTAAAAAAGCTATAAGAGATCCTTTTCTTATATTCTGGTCAATATTTTTTCCTTTGGTAATAGTTATATCACTCGGACTTTTTTTTAATATGGAAAGCTACACTATTCATATACTCACGGCTATGACATGTGTAAGTGTGCTTGCTTATTCTTTTATGACTACGAGTTTTAATGTATTAAGTCAGAGAAGGAGAGGGGTTTATAACTTGCTTAAAGTAACACCGCTTCCTTTATATAAGTATATTATAAGTTTATCATGTGCTTGGGTGATAATATCTATTATAAGCAGTTTATTTGTATTTTTTGTCTGTGCCTTATTTTTTAAGATAGAGTTTGATTTTTTATCTGTTTTTTTATTTCTGCCTGTAATAATAATAGCTTCTTTGCTTTATATATTTATAAGTTTTTTTGTCTCCAGTCTTGTAAAAAATAATGAAACAGCCAGTATATTGTATAATATTATTTTAATGGCTTCTATGTTTTTAAGCGACGGGTATTATTCATTATATAATGCTCCTAATATAGTAAAGTTTTTAAGCAAATTAAATATTTTTCAGTATTTTTTGAATGCATTTAGGGGAGCTTTTTATTTTGATTTTCGTTCATACTTTATTGGTATAGCTGTACTGTTTGTATGCTTAATAATAGCTTTGATTTTGGCTGTTAATACTTTCAGGTATGCTGATAAATAGTTTTAAATGTAGTATTGACAAAAAATCATTTTCTTATATTATAAATTTAATAATCTAATTTGGAGGAAGAAAATGTTAAAAAAATTATTAGTATTAACATTGTTCGTATCATTTTTGGCAGTAGGCTGTGAAAAATTAAAAGAGGCAGCAGGCAATGTTACAGGAAATATAACAGGAATAGAGAGTACATATGCAGGCACTTGGAATGCTGAAGATAAAGGTGTTTCTGATTATTTTTATTTAAATAAGATGGTAATTAATGATGATGGAAGCATGACTTACACAGATGTTAAAGGGGGCAAAGAATTAATATTTGAATCTATAGCTATAGTAAAAATAGGAGAAACTTATACAGCTACTTATACTGAAAAAAATGCTAGTGATGCTACTGTTACAGATTCATATACTCTTACTATAAAATTTACATCAGAGATCCAAGCTACAGTTAATTATACTAAAAAAATAGGCAGTGTAACAACAACATATGAAGATGGTATATTTAATAAAGCTCAGTAATTATTTTCTTATATAGATAACTATAAGGGGGCATATGCCTCCTTTTTTGTAGGTTTTTATAATTAAATTCATATTATAAGTAATAAAAATATATATAATAAATTTGCAATAGATACAAATATATAATACAATATAAGATACAATATATTAATTAAGAGGAATGAAAAATATGTTTAAAGGCACTACTATATGTGCAGTATGCAGAAACGGAATTACAGCAATAGCAGGCGACGGACAGGTTACATTGGGTGAAACAGTAATGAAGCCTAATGCTGTTAAATTAAGAAAATTATACGGCGGTAAAGTTATATCTGGTTTTGCAGGTTCTACTGCCGATGCATTTACATTATTTGAAAAATTTGAAAAAAGACTTCAGGAGTTTTCTGGAGATCTTACAAGAGCAGCTGTTGAGCTTGCACGCGAATGGAGAACCGATAAAATGCTTAGAAATTTGCAGGCACTTATTATAGTAGCGAGCAAAGACAAAATGCTTTTACTTTCGGGTAACGGCGATGTTATAGAAAGTGAGAATAATATATTAGCTATAGGAAGCGGCGGACAGTATGCTAAGGCTGCTGCTATGGCTTTATGCGAAAATACAGACCTTTCAGCTAAAGAAATAGCTAAAAAGGCTCTTGAAATAGCTTCTCAGATATGTATATACACTAACAGCAATATTTCTTTGGAGGTTATAGAATAAATTATGTCATTTGATGCGAAATTAGAAAGCGAGCTTACACCTAGAAAGATAGTTGAAGCACTTGATCAATATATAATAGGACAAACAGAGGCTAAGCGTTCGGTTGCTATAGCTTTGAGAAATAGATACAGAAGACGTCATCTTCCAGAAGAATTGAAAGATGAGGTTGCACCAAAAAATATTATACTCATAGGACCTACTGGGGTTGGAAAGACAGAAATAGCTAGAAGACTAGCAAAACTTGTTAATGCTCCTTTTATCAAAGTAGAGGCTACTAAATATACAGAAGTAGGTTATGTAGGACGCGATGTTGAGAGTATGGTTAGAGATTTGGTTAATGTAGCCATATTTGAGCTTAAAACTGCTATGATGAAAGAGGTTGAAAAAGAGGCTACCGATATAGCTTTGGATAAATTGGCAAAACTTCTTCTTCCTTCTGTAAAAAAAGAAGAAAATGAAAATGTATCTGAAGAAGAAATGGAAAAAAAGAAAAATGCCAAAGAACAGATAAAAAAACGTATAGCTAACGGCGATTTTGATGAA
Source organism: uncultured Brachyspira sp. (assembly GCF_949287625.1). Lineage (GTDB taxonomy): Bacteria > Spirochaetota > Brachyspiria > Brachyspirales > Brachyspiraceae > Brachyspira. Next base: position 2,607 of record NZ_CASEGO010000031.1, read on the forward strand.
AGTTATGTTGAATTAAAGATAACAGGCAGTCAAAATAGAATGTTCGGCATAATTCCTGGTATGGGCTTTGAAGAAAGCGATATGATTCAGTCTATGGTTGGAAGTATCATGCCTCAGAACAAAAAGCATAAACGTTTAAGAGTAAAAGAGGCTAAAAAACATCTTATAAATGAGGCTTCAGAATCTCTTATAGATATGGAGAAAATAACTTCAGATGCTTTGAGTATTACTGAAAATATGGGTATAATATTTTTAGATGAAATAGACAAAATAGCAAGCGGAAACAAAACAGACAGTGCCGATGTTGCCCGTCATGGTGTACAAAGAGATTTACTTCCTATAGTAGAGGGTACTACTGTTAATACAAGATATGGTCCTATAAAAACAGATCATATACTATTTATAGCAGCAGGAGCTTTTCATATTAACAAACCTTCGGATTTGATACCAGAACTTCAGGGAAGATTTCCTATAAGGGTGGAATTAAAGGCTTTATCCAAAGATGATTTTAAAGATATATTGGTTAACCCTAAAAATGCTATTACCAAACAGTATCAGGAGCTTTTAAAAACTGAAGGAGTAACTATAGAGTTTGAAGAAGAAGCTTTGGAAGCTATAGCAGATATGGCTTATAATATTAATACTAATGTTGAAAATATAGGTGCTAGAAGACTTTATACCATCATGGAAAAGGTTTTTGAAGAAATTTCTTTTAGTGCCGATGAACATAAAGGTGAATTTATAAAAATCAATGCCGATAATATAAAAGATGCTATGAAAGACATTGAGGATAACAGAGACATCAGCAAATATATATTATAACAGTGTTTTGTTGTATAGTATAGATTTTTTGGTTTTTTTTTATAAAATAAATAATGTATAAGAAAAATTAATTGGAGTTTATGATGGATAATAATAATAATGAACAACAAGAAACTACGGTATTTATTAAATGGGTGCCTTTGTATGAAACAAGACATAAATTAATAGATAGCCAGCACAAAGAATTGGTAAATATAGTTAATGAACTTTATTTAGCAACAGTAGATAACAGTGCAAATACTAATGAAGCTTTTATTAAAGCTATTAAGAAATGTATTGATTATACTCAGTACCATTTCAAAACGGAAGAAAAAATAATGGACCTTATTAATTATTCGGATGCAGAAAATCATAAAGCTATGCATAAGAGTTTCTATTTGGAAATAGTTGACCAAATTAGAAAATACGAAGAAGGTCAGCCTTTTGTAGCTAACAAATTTATTAAATTCCTTAAAGATTGGCTTTTAGAGCATATAGGTTTTCAGGATAAAAAATTTGTTAATGAAATTAAGGAAGCCTTAAAGAAAAAAGAAGGTCATAATTAATATTTAAGTATGCTGTTATATTAATAAATGTTCTAAGTTTATATGTTGTTGTTTTTAATATAGTGTTGTGTAAAAAATAGGAAATTTTATAAGTGTCGAAAAGTAATTCATACACGATTGGTGTAATTATATTAAGTATTATTAGTGCTATACTTCTATCTTTGGCTTTTCCGCCATTAAATTTTTTCCCTATTTCTTTTATTGCACTTGTTCCGCTTAATATTATAATATATAAATCAGATAAACTTAGATACTATGTAATATCAGCCTCCATATTTGTACTGGTATTTTTTGGTTATCTGCTTATGTGGGTAACTGCATTTATGCTGAAAGAAACTGAAGCTATAGTTTCTTTTTTGACATTATTTACTATACTATTTTTAATAATATTTTTATTCTATTTTCCAGCTATGCTTCTAAGCGTTTTTTTATCAAAAAAACTTCCTGCATTCAGGTTTGTTACTGTACCGCTTGTGTTTACATTTATGGAATATATGAGAAATGTAGGATATCTCGGTTTCCCTTGGGGAATTATAGGCTATTCGCAGTGGAATTTCTCCCTATTTCTGCAGTCCGCTGATATATTTGGAGTGCTGGGTATCAGCTTCTTTGTATATTTTTGTAACTCTGTTATAGCTCATTATTTGCTTTTCTTTGCAGAGCGAAATATTTCAAAAAAGTATCAATATAAAAGACCATATATACCAGCCATTGTATTTATTTCATCATTTATATTAATTCTTATTTATGGGGCTGTGAAAATTAATATTGAGGAATCAAAAAGAACCCTTCAGCCTAAAACTAGAATCGCACTTATACAGAAATCTTTTGATCCAAATGTATATTGGAATAATATATATACTGGGGAGCCTTACCGTAAGAACTCCAAAGGAATACAGGGTTTTGCAGAGAAATTTCTCCTAAAGCCTGAAAAATTCCAAAGTGAGGAAAAGCCTGACGGAGTAACCCAAAATGGTACAGTGTCGGTAAGAAGAATAGCAAATCTTGCCAGAGATGCCTCTCTTTCAAAACCTTCACTAATAGTATATCCAGAATCTGTTACTCTTGATTCATATGGGTATTATATAAATGAATATAAAGAAATTTTTGATTATGGGCTTGTTTCTAATTCTATTTACCCTGGTGTTTATAATACATATATACTTTATGATATGATTCGATATACTCAAACTTATCATCTTTTAGGTACTACTATCATAAAAGAAGATACTAATGAAAATGCATATAATCCGTATAAGTACTATAATGGTATGGAGTTTATTAATGACAGAGGTAATGTTATAGGAGAGTACTCTAAAATAAAACTTGTACCAGGCGGAGAATCATATCCGTTTCAGGATAATGAGTTTCTTCTAAATACTTTTCCTTTCAAAAATATTATAAACTTTATGTATGCTCAGTTTGATAAAGCTGGTGCTAATAGATGGGACAGAGGAAGAAGCATTACGGTGTTTAATCACCCTAACGGATATACTTTTTCTGGCGTTATATGTTTTGAAAGTGCTTTCGGGGATTTTGTTAGAAAGTTTGTATATAATGGTGCTCAGACTTTAGCTGTTATTACAGAAGATGCTTGGTCTTACAGTGATGAATCTCTTCTTCAGCATTTTTATATGTCTATTTTTAGGGCTGTAGAGAATAGAAGAGATATAGTTCATAATGGTAATTCTGGGGTTACTGGGCATATTTCAAGTACTGGTAAAATTATATCAACTCTTCCTTTTTGGAAACCCGATTATATGGTAGCTAATGTGGCATTAAATAGTGATATAACTATATATACAAGATTCGGAGAATGGTTTGTATTTCTTTGTTTTATTGGTATTTTAGTTCTTTTGTTTTTTGCTACTGCTAAAAGTTTAATCGAGTTAAAAGAAATCATTAAAAAACGTTTCTTTCTAAAGCAGTCTGCAGAAAATGAGGCTGTATTTGCTGTAATTCCTTCTGCTAAAAAAGTAGATGAATATATTAATGATGAAGCAAGCGATGAGCTGCCTAGTTTGGACGATATAGAGGAAGCTGTAGTTAAGAAAAAAGAAAATACTCAGGAAGTAAAAACTAATACTCAAATAATAAATAAAAATTCTGAAATTAATAATATAAAAAATAATAATGAAGTTATACAAAAAGAAAGTAATAATATAAAAAACAGTAATATAAATACTGAAAAAATAGATTTGTTTTCTGATAAATATACAGACTATACAAAAGAAATAACTGATATAATAGAGGATTCAAAATCATACAGTATATTTGATGATAATAAATATACTTCTGATATTTCTTCTGCTTTAACTACAATTATAGAGGAAAATGAGGAAACTTTAGGAAGAGATAAAACTATAAAAAATAATATGAAGAATAATATAAAAAAAGACAACAATCAGCATTAAAGGATATATATGTTGGGAGCCATTAGAGTACTTATAGCAGAAGATTCTAAGATTATTTCTGGAATGTTAAATAATATTCTAGCAAATCATTATAGAATTAATGTTGTAAGTTTGGTAAATAATGGTATAGATGCATATAAATCAATAATATCTATAAAGCCTGATTTTGTTGTTATGGAAATAGATTTACCTTTAATGGGCGGTATAGAGCTTTTAAAACTTTTAAAAAAAGAAAATATACAAGTTAATATATTAGTGATGACATCTTTAACTAAGAATAAAGATTTATCATCTAGGGCTTTGGAACTTGGGGCTTTTGATATCATTTATAAGCCGCGTAATGTATCTATTGATTTTTTAAAAGAGAATGTATTAAATAAAATAATTGCAATATCAAAAAATAATAGAGCAAATGCTTTAGAGTTTGTTCCTGAATCTAGTATAGATTATAATTTTAATTTGTTAAATAATTCTTCTAATAATAGAAAAGTTGTTGATGAAAGCGAAAAAACAGAAATAGATAAATTTGATGATAATGTGAGAATAATACCTTTTAATCAGAAACAGGTTGCTACAGCTATAACTAAGGTTTTGAAGTTTAAATTTAATACTCCAAAATTAGTTGCTATAGGAATATCAACAGGAGGTCCTAGAGCTTTGAGAATAATGCTTCCCAGTATTCCATCTGATTTTCCTCTTCCTATACTTATATCACAGCATATACCAAAAGAGTTTTCTTCTTCTCTTATTTCAAGTCTTCAGGATATATGTTCTATAAAAATAAAAGAGGCTAGTCTTGATGAAGAGTTAATGCCTTCGGTTGTTTATATTTCGCCGGGTGATAAAAATATGGGTATATATATGGATTCTGCTGGAAGGCTTAAAATTAAGTTTTATCCAGATACTGAAAAAAAGTTTATTTATACTCCTTGCGTGGATTATTTGTTTAATACTATTGATGATGTTTTGACTGACAAGGCTATAGCTATAGTGATGACTGGTATGGGTAATGACGGCACTGAAGGTATGATTAAACTTCATAATCATAATAATCTTACTATTGCTCAGGATAAGGCTAGTTCTACAGTTTATGGAATGCCTAGAAGTGTTATAGAAAATAAGGCTGTTCATTTGGTATTATCGCTTTATGATATTGCTGAGTTTTTAATACAATATATGAGGTTAAAAATTAGATGAAAAATATTATATTTATTTTAATAATGATTTTATTTTTAGTTTCATGCCAAAAAGAATATAAAGCAGACAGTGAATACAGCGTTTATGAGTATGAAACATATATATCTAAATTAATATCGAATAAGGATACGCTTGAGTTTACTTCTAATTTTGTTCTTAATTTAGATGATAATATAGCTAATACTATTAAGGAAATGTCTTTAATATATGAACTTACTCCTGTTAATATTATAGAATCTATAAAAAATAGAGGTGCTTTGTATCAGAGGATATTTTCAAATAATGATGATGCTTTATGCAATTATCTTCCTAAAGACGGAGGATATTATGATGTAAGTATTACATATAAAAAATATAAAGATGTTATATTAGCTCAGATTGAATATCCTTCTTTTAATAAAATATCTGAAAACTCCATTGAGTTTGTGGCTATTTATTTAAATGATAAATGGAATTTACTTACTATTAATTTTTTGAATATTTAAGGACTTATTTTTATGAAGAAATTATTTATTGTATTAGTCATTTTTATTTTATCTCTACTTGCTGTTTCTTGTCTTGAAGATTTGGATAGCGGAAAGAAAAAAGATTTATTTATATTTTATGATAATATGAAAGCTCAGATACTTGATGATAATATAAACTGGATAGAAAAAAACTCTGATATAGATAATATAGAAAGCATAAAAAATATTCTTACAGACAATAAAGATTCTATAAAAAATTTGCTCTCATCTTCAAACGGGGAATATTCTGTAACTATAAATTATACAATAGGAGACAATACCAGTGCCTATAGAGGATATTATATAATAAGAAACAGTGAGTTTTCTCCAACCTATTATTATATAAGACTGATAAACGAAGCTAATAAATGGAAAATAGAATCTATAGACAGACTTCCTTTAAGATAATGATATATATTTTCTCATAAAAGAATTAATTTATAATTTAATTTATTTCAACTTTTTCTCGCCGCACACCATACTTAATAGTACTTCCTACGGTCGCAGGCGGACTTCGTCAAAGTTGCAAAAAGTGCAAATTTGTATAATATTAAGACTTGTCAATTTACAATGAGAATTTTTAAGAGTTTTTATGATTACTTTAAATGTTAATGAAATATATCAATATGGTATAACAGAACAGCCTACAGAATATAATTCAAAAGAAGAGCTTATTATATGGCTAAAGTGTGATTTACTAAAACAGGCACTTAAAAAAAGTAAAACTAAAAATTCAAACAACATCATAACTATTACAGATGAATAGGTATTGAAGATTATAAAAATAATGATAAAAAGAAAATTATTATTAATTTTTCTTTAGAAAAGACTATATATATTTTTTATAAAAAATACCTGAAGGTAAATAAATTATCTTCTAATATAAGATTAGAAAATTTGATTATTAATAATGAGTTAGATTTTAATCATGAATTTTTTAAAACATTTGATTGTATTATACAATTTTATAATGTTGAATTTGAAAAAGATGTATGGTTTGATACAATGATATTCAGTAAAGAAATTTACTTCGTGGAATGTTATTTTAAAGGTAAATTATGTTTTGGAAGTTCTGAAATAAATTCTAAATTACATATATCAAATTCTAAATTTGAAAATGGAATATCGTTTGCTAATAATCAATATATAGATAGTGTTAAAATTACAAAATCATACTTAAACCAAGAATTAATATTTAAAAATAATAAAATAGAAAAAATAATTGATATAAATGAAATCAATACTGATGATGAAGAATATATTAAAGAAAACAACTATAATTCAAAAATAAAATTAGATAACATTACTTTTAATAATGGTACTTCTTTTATAAATCTAAATAATATAAAAAAAGTAAATGAAATAAATATTAGTAATACTTTTATTAATGGTAGAATAAATTTAAAAAATATTGAAGTAGAAGAGGCAGATTTTAAAGGCTCTGTTATCAATGGCGGGTTAATCAATCCTGTTAATTTCAAAGTGCATAAATTCGCTAATCGTGAAAGTGCTTTATTTCTCAAACAGCAGGCTTATGCATCAAACAATGCTATAGATGCTTTGCAGTATAAGGCTAAAGAAATAGAACTACATAAAGAAGAATTAAGAAAAAAGGAAAATAAAACTTATAAGGATTGGGCAGACATACTTTCCATTGAATTAAGTTCACTATATAGCGATAATGGTCAGAATTGGGTTAGGGCTTTATTTATGACTATATTAATAACAGCTTTTTGTTTTACTGTTTTTTATATTCCTGATTTGTCTCATTCTAATATAGCACTTTTATATTATAAAAAATTATTCCAAGAATTAATAAAATATTTTATACCTACTGATTACAGCCTTTTAATAAAATATGCTGAATCTAAATTAACTTTATGTTTAAAAATATTTGGCTGTTTAGTTTATTTTTTAGGTAAAGTTTTATTCTGGTATGGTTCGGTGCAGACTGTTCAAGCGTTTAGGAAATTTTCAAAAGGGGCTTAAATTAATAATAATTTCTGTTATAATAAAAATATATAACTTCGAGGGTTTATCAATGAATAAAAAATTTTTTGCCTATATAGAATATGATAAAGAAAGTAATGTTTATGTTGGATATATTCCTTCAATAGTAGGTGCTCATACACAGGCTGATACTTTGGAAGAATTGCATATAAAATTAAAAGAAGTTTTGGATTTATGTTTTGAAGAGATGGACAATGAAGAGAAGAATGCTATTCCAGAGTTTATAAAAATAGAAGAAATAGAACTGGTATGAGTAAGCTAATTTTAAAAGATGCAAAAACTATAGAAAAATTACTGTTTTTATTAGGATTTATTAAACAAAGACAAAAAGGAAGTCATGCTTTTTATAAACATGAAGATGGAAGATGTACGGTTATTCCTTTTCACTCAAATAAGGTAATATCAAGACCGCTTATGAGAAAAATATTAAATGAAATAAATCTTGATGTAGAAGAATATAATAATTTGATAGAAAAAATATAATACCTTTTTCAATTTGTAATTTTCTTAGCTTTTAAAAAATAATATTCTTTTTTATATTATTAAATCATAATATCAATATAGTTTTTAATAAATATATTGTATTTTATAATTTGCAAAAAATTATAAATATACTACAATAATAGTCTATCACTTTAAGGAAATAACATGCATATAATAAAAGCTCCATGCAAAATTAATATTTCTCTCGATATTACATCAAAAAGAGAGGACGGATATCATCTTATAGAATCTTTATTTCATACAGTAAATCTATATGATATTATAACTATAGAAAAGTCTGATAAATACAGTATTCATACAAACGGAATGTTCGCATTAAAAGATGATGAAGAGGATAATATAGTAACCAAAGTATTTAATTATTTTCAAAATGAAATGGGGCTTAAAAGTAATTATAATATAAATATTGAAAAAAATATTCCTACAGGTGCAGGTCTTGGAGGAGGATCTTCTGATGCTGCTAATATTATTAAGTTTTTTTTAAGCGAACTTAATATTGATATTAACGATACTTTGATAGAATCATTTTCTAGGTTTGGAGCGGATATTCCTTTTTTTATAAGAGGAGGTTTAGCTTGGGTTTCTGGAATAGGTGAGAAGATAAAAAATTATAACTTTATACTGCCTTATAATATTATTTTGATATATCCTAATATACATGTATCTACAAAATTGGCTTATTCAAAGTTTGTCAAAGATGATTTTAATAAATCAGATATATTCGCTATAAAAAATATGCTTGATAATAGAGAAGATTTTAATAAAGATATTAATTTTAACGATATAGTTTCTAATACATATAATATATTTGAAAAAAATGTTTTTAATTTGGATAAAAGAATAGAGGATATAAAACTCAATGCTGAAAACATAATAAAAAGAAAAGTATCTATGAGCGGTTCTGGTTCTTCGCTTTTTGCTTTATATGAGAATAATGATAAAAAAATAGTTGACGACTATAATAAATTAAAATCAGAAATGAATTATAATATTTATAAATTGAGTTTGATTTAATGTTTTATTATGTTATAATTAAATTTTATTATAAAAAATATAAAGAGAAGAAAATAATATGATAAAGAAAATATTTGTTATACTTCTTATAAGCAGTTCTATATTTTACGGTTTGTCTTCAAAACATTCTCTTTCTGTACTTGAAACAACAAGTACAAGATCTATGGGAATGATGAATAGTGCTTTTTTGCTTGGTAATGATTCTTCTTCTATTTTTATAAACTCAGCCTCTTTAATGGGAGTACTTAGAGACAGTGTTAATTTAAATTATACAGTTACTTCTAATCCTAAAAATGAATATATATTTAATGCATCTTATGCACATATAGGAGCTTCTTATGCTGTGGGTATAGGGTTTGCAGGAGATATTAATAAAGTTTATTCATATGATAGTTTTGGTACTAGAAAAAATGATATATACAGCGGACTTTATTTGATTAATGTAGGGGCTTCCTATGCTATTAATGAAAGTTCTTTTATAGGGGCAAATATAAAAACTGTTATTAATAATAGCGAAAAAGATAATAATTTCGGAATGTTTTTGGATTTATCATATATGCAGTCTCTTTTTACTCCGAATTTCAAACTAGGTGTGGGGGTTAGAAATTTCGGATTTTATGATAATGTATTTGCAAAAGTTGATACTGATATAATTGCTTCTTTAGCATACACTAAAAGCGATGGAAGTTTTTCTGTGGCTGCACAGTATACTATATCAGTTCCTTCTGTTACTCATAGCATATCTGTTGGTATAGAGGCTATGATAGTAGATTTTAATAAATTGGGATTATTTAAAGAAAAGAGTACTTGGTATGATGATTTACCAGAAACTATATTAGATGCTCCTAGTGCTATACAAAAAAGATTTGCTGCCAAATTACCTAGCGGTATTTTGGCAAGAGTAGGCGTTGGTAATAATGGGGCTTCTTTGGGTTTATCTGTTTATGTGCAATTATTCAGGCTTGATTATTCTATTGTTTTTGATAATTTCAGTAAGGATAATATTTCGCATAATATAGGTATGAGTTTTATGTTTTAGGTTTATTGATTTATGGCTGTTTGTAAACAAAAAATATCTAATACAGAAAATTGCGATAGAGAAGAGTATAAAGACGGTTTATGCATTATTCATCATGACAGTAATGATAAACCAGATGGTCTTTTCAGACGTATTATAAGAGATGATCTTTATAGAGGATTTTATAATTTTTCTTATATGATAAGCTATGAAGGATTTAATTTTGAAGGCTTAAAGGTAGAGAAGAATGCTGATTTACTCTTTAAAAACTCATCATTTTACGGACCTTTTGTAATTAGAAATTATGATTTACAGGCTTCTTTGGACTTTACGGATTCTGATTTTGACAGCGGTATTATTATAAATATGTCCAATGTTCATAAAGGTATAATTTTAAAAAACTCAAAAATTAATATGGACTTTAATATGTCATTATCAAATATATATTCTATAGATGCAGATAATATTACTATAGACTGTAACTTTAATATGTCTAATACTGATATAATAGATAAATTTAAGTTTAATCATACATATTTTAAGAATAATTTTAGTCTTCTTAATGCTAGTTTGCAGGGAGATTCTAGTTTTGAAAATATTATTATAGAGGGCGATGCTGATTTTAGAAATATCAAGTTTTATAAATCATTGAAATTTGAAAATGTAGAAATAAAAGGCAGTACCATACCTATTGAAATAGCAAAAAACAAAAATATAGAGTTAAAAAATGTTGTTATAAATGGTGTTCTTATAGAAGATAATCAAAAAGAGAAAAAAGAAAAAGAGAAGAGAGAAAAGGAGTTAGAAAAAATTAAAGAAGCCAAAGATAATATGAGTAGAGAAACACTTTTAAAATATTCTAAAAAGAAATAATTTTTATTAAAGTAAGTGTCTTTTATCTTTTAGTTCATCTTTTTCTCTAATATCTTTTAATATATCTTTTATTTTAGAATCTTTGTTATTCGGATATATTAATAATACACCTTCAGATTTTACTATAGTTAAATCATTTACTCCGTCTATAGCTATAAAAGTATCATCATCATCATTAATAATAATGTTTCCGTTTGCTTCTTTAGTATATACATTTCCAACTACTACATTGCTGCATTCATCTTTATCATGTATTCTGCCAAGTGCTGAGAAAGCTCCCAAATCGTCCCAAAAGAAATGTGCTTTTATACATACAATATGCTCTAATTTTTCCATTATTCCAAAGTCAAAAGATATTTTATCTATAGCTTTAAAAATTTCCTGTTTTTTTATATCATCTTTTTCTTTTAATGTTTTCATTACTTTATCATGAGTTTCAGGCATTAATTCGCTTATAGATTTAAGTATATTATCAATAGACCAAATAAATATACCGCTATTCCATAGATAATGTCCGTCTTCTAAAAATCTGCATGCATTTTTATAATCTGGTTTTTCTACAAATCGATCAACATTATATTCATTATCTTTAATTTTATCTTTTAATTTTATATATCCATATCCAGTTTCAGGTCTGTTAGGATTAATTCCTATTATTACTATTTTATCAGTACTTTCGCTTACCTCAATAGCATTTTCAATAGTATCTAAGAACATTTCTTCATTTTTTATTATAGGATCTGCTGGAAGTATTGCTACTATAGCATTTCCTATCTTCTCTTTTATATATAATGCTCCTAAAGCAATGGCCGCTGTTGTATCTCTTCCTAGCGGTTCATATATTATATTTTCTTTTTTAAATGAAGGTATATATTTTGCAAATGCTTCTTTATATCTTTTTCCAGTAATTATAAATATATTATCTTCTTTTGTTATTTTTAATGCTCTGTTTATAGTTTGCTCTATTAATGATTTGTTTTCTACTATATTTAAGAATTGTTTTGGTTTGCTTTCTCTGCTTAAAGGCCATAGTCTTTCACCTATACCTCCTGCCATAATGAGTACAGCTTTTTCCATTTTTTAATCCTTTTTTATTATATAGTATAATTATAATTAAAAAATTGATAAAAAACAAGAATTTTGTATATTTTTATTATATAATTTCATAGTCAGTATTAGATATTTTTTTTAAAAATTATATATTTACATTTTATACATTAAATAAAAAAAATTGATTTTTTGTAAAAAATGTAGTTATTTGTAATATTACAAATATAAATCTACTAATATTAATTGCAAATTAAATATTTTTTATTTGACAAAAAACTAATTATATATTAATCTTTATTACTATAATAGGGAGATTTTTTATTAATCATAATTTGTGAGAGGCCATATGAATAATACTGAAGAGTTAATATATGATGATGACGATATGTTGTCCCCCATTGATGTAGCTAAAGTAGTTGGGGTTTCAAGAACAACGGTTAATTATTGGGTTCGTCACTACGGACTTAAAGCTGATGTTACTCCCGGAAAAAGGTATAAAATTCGTTATGCTGATTTGAAAGCATTTTTAGCTTTTAATAAAAAAGAAAAAAGAGTGAAGTTAAAAAGAAAACATTCCAGATATAAAATAGCCATCATAGAACCTATGGAGATTACAAGAAAAAATTATTCTGAATGGCTCAGTGAAGACTATGAGGTTATATGTATATCTAATCTTACATCTCCTCTTAAAGAGCTTAAAAAGATTTCACCTGATATTATCTTAATGGATATTAATTTATCAGAAGATAAAGATTATTTCTATTTACTTGAAGAGATAAAAAATGAAATAACTTTAAGAACAGCATTAATTATTATTATTACTAAAAGATATAATGAAGATGATGTTGTTAATGGGCTTGAGAAAGGTGCATGTGATTATGTTAAAAAACCAGTAGGTCAAAATGAACTTAAAGCAAGAATAAGAAATGCTGTTAGATTTTATGTAGATGTGTAATCGTTTATAGCATGCTTATAGGATCTATATCTATTTCTATATAATTACCTTTTTGAGCTTTAAAATTATTATTAAGCTTATTGAAAAATCCGCTTAATAGAGAATGAGAAGGTGTTTTTACTAATATATTCCATCTGTAATATTTATTTAATTTACTTATTGTACATGCTACAGCCCCAAGTATTGTAATTTTATCTGAGTTTTCGTAAGTCTCCATTCTAAGCATATCAGCTATTATATTAGCATCGCTTTCGACTTTTTTTTCATCTAAGCCTCTTATTACAAGTCTCACAAGCCGTGTAAATGGAGGATAAATCGGGTATTTTCTTTTTTCTATTTCCTGATTATAAAATGCTATATAGTCATGATTTTTAGCACATTCTATACTGTAATTGTTAGGGGAATAGGTTTGAATATATACTACTCCGTTTTTCTCTCCTCTTCCGCTTCTTCCAGCTACCTGAGTAATGAGGTTAAAAGTTCTTTCAGCACTTCTAAAATCTGGTATATGAAGCGACATATCTGCTAAAAGTACGCCTACTAAAGTAACATTAGGAAAATCAAGTCCTTTAGCTATCATTTGAGTTCCTACAAGTATATCTATTTCACCATCAGAAAATCTTTTAAATATTTTTTCATAGTTTTTTGTGCCGCCTACAGTATCCTGATCCATTCTTTCTATAACAGCATTTGGAAAAAGTATATTTAAATGTTCTTCTACCTTTTCAGTACCGCTTCCTATACGTTCAAAATGTCCTATTTTACATTCATCGCAAAGCTCATTATCCAAAAATTGAGTATATCCGCAGTAATGACACATAACAACATTTTTCTTTTTATGATAGGTTAAAGAAACAGAGCAGTTAGGACATTCAAGAACCCTTTGACAGTAAGAGCATGCTACAACAGGAGCGTATCCCTTACGGTTTAAAAATAGTATTATCTGTTCTTTTTTTTCGAGCTTTTTATTTATCTCTTCAACTAATTTTTGAGTTATCATAGGGAAAACTTCAGCTCTTTTTTCTTTTTTTAAGTCGAGTATTTTAACCTCCGGCATATTAACTGAAGCGGCTCTTTTATTTAGTTTAAGTAATTCTATTTTTCCTATAGAAGCATAATAAAAACTTTCTATAGAAGGTGTGGCACTTCCAAGAAGAAGAAGGGCATTTTCATGATTTTTTCTGTAAAAAGCAACCTGCCTTGCATGATATCTTGGCGTATCTCCAGCCTTATAGCTTGTTTCATGCTCTTCATCTATAACTATTATTCCAAGATTTGGAGTAGGGGAGAATATTGCACTTCTTGCTCCTATAACTATTTTTATTTCATCTTTTTTTATCATCTGCCAATATCTGTATTTGGAGTTTGGCGAGAGTTTGCTGTGAAGTACTGCAATTTTTCCTTCAAATCTTTCTGCGAATCTTTTTATAGTTTGAGGGGTGAGCGATATTTCTGGAAGTATAACAATAGCCTGCTTTCCCATGTCAACAACTTTTTTAATAGCCTGCAGATAAACTTCTGTTTTTCCGCTTCCTGTTACGCCATGAAGAAGAAAAGTTTTTGGTTTTTCTGATTCTAAACTTTCATTAATTTTTTTTAGTACTTCTTCTTGTTCATCATTGAGTTTTAGGTATGGTTTTTGTTTGGCAGGTATTGGTTTTGCTTTTTTTTCTTTTTTTGCTGGTGTACCTACTGGCAGTGCTGCGAAAAGAGCTTCTCCGAAAGATGAGTGATAATAGCTGCTCATCCATTTTGCTAATTGAAATTCTTTATCTGAACATATTGATTCAAGATCAATTCTAGCTTTGATAGGATATACTTTATAGTTTCCGTCTAACCTTTCAGTTTCCTCTATAACAATACCTTTGCTGTTTTTACCTTTAATAGGAGCTACAACTCTACATCCTACCAAGCTATCATTAATCTCATATGGTTTTATGTATGTAAGTATTTTATCTATAGGTAAATTAAAAATAACTTTAACATACATTATAATTACATTTTTTCACGGCGTTTTTTATCTTCATATTTAGACATACAGTTAACACATCTTAAAGTATAAGGCAAAGCAGTTAATCTCTCTTCATTGATTTCTTCTTTGCAGTCTATGCATTTACCGTATGTGCCGTCTTCTATTCTTTTAAGTGCATTATTAAGCATTTCCAATTTATCTTTTTCTTTTTGAGAAAAATTTACTAAATTTTGTTTTTCATAAGCCTGAAATGCTATATCAGCCATATCTCCATGAGAATCCTCTTTAAGAGCTTCATAAGTTTCATTTCCGCTTAAAAGCTCATCTAAAGTTTTCTTTTTTTCCTCTAATAAGAGATCTTTAAATTTTTTTAATTTCTTAGCAGTCATTATAAAAACCCTTAAATAAATATAATTGCTAGGATAAAAACTTAACGTTTAGAGAATTGGAAGCGTTTTCTAGCACCAGATCTGCCGTACTTCTTACGTTCAACAACACGTGAATCTCTAGTAAGAAAACCATTTCTTTTTAAAGTAGTTCTGAAATCTTGGCTTTCTCCCACTAATGCTTTAGCAATACCATGTCTAACAGCATCAGCCTGAGCAGAAACTCCGCCGCCATGTACATTTGCTAATACATCATATTTGCCGAAATTTCCTGTTACTTTTAAGGCATCTTCTACCACTTTAAGAAGTGCTGCTCTGTTGCAGAAGTAATCAGTATAGTTTTTTCCATTTATTAAAATTTTACCGCTGCCTAAAGTGATGCGTACTCTAGCATTAGCAGTTTTTCTTTTTCCAGTAAAAATAGTTAATTGTTTAGCTGCCATTTTTATCTCCTAATTATATATTTACTACAGTAGGTTTATTAGCTTCATGCGGATGTTCGCTTCCTGCATATACTTTTAATTTTTTAAGATGAAGTCTTCCTAACGGATTATGAGAAAGCATACCTTTTACAGCTATTTTTACCATTCTTTCAGGATTTTTTTCTAATAATTCGCCGTAGCTTACAGCTTTAATTCCGCCTGGGTAGCCTGTATGTCTATAGTGAATTTTTCCTTTCTTTTTATTTCCTGTTAGAACTATGTCTTTAGCATTGATGATAATTACATAATCACCATTGTCTAAGTTGTATGCATAGTCTACTTTATGTTTACCTTTAAGCATATAAGCTGCTCTGCTTGCAACTCTTCCTAATGACTTACCTTTGGCATCAATTATAAGCCAATTTTGTTTGATATCTTTTTGTGATAAAACGTAAGTATTATTTTTTGTTTTTAATGTTTTTTTGTCCATAACATACACACCTTAATTTAACGTTTTAAAAAATTTGGTAGTTTTAATCTAAAAATGTAACGGTGCGTAATTATAACATAAAGATATTGTAAAGTCAAATTTTAATTATATATATTCATATGAAATTTTAATGTTATTGACTGATATTAACTTATAGATTTTATTATATCAATTATTTTTTTTATTCCTATTAGTTTGATTATTGAAGCAGATTTTTTTATTCCTACTATCCTGATAAAATCTGCAATATTATTAGCATTTCTTAGTTTTATAATATTTTTTAACCCTATAAGTTTTATGATGGATTTTGCTTTTTTTATACCTATTATTTTTATTATTTTGTATATATTTTTCATTGTTTATAAAATTTATAAATCTAAATACTTTTCTGAAACGCTATTCTCTCTCCATTGCCGTTTTTTAAATATATTATTCCGCATCTTTCAAAACCTTCTTTTTTAAGGAAATTAAGCATCGGCATATTATCTTTATGAGTGTCTATTCTTATATTGCTGCATTGATTAAAGCAGTAATTAAGACAAAAAGAAGCTGTACCTTTTCTTCCGTTTAATACAGCTATTCTGTGTATTGCTCCGTATTCTTTGTCATTAATCCAATTACCATCATATATTTTATCATAGTTTTCATCTTCTCCTACAAAAAAACAAAAAGTGCCTATAATATTATCATTATCATCTAAGCATACATAACTATGTTTATTATTTATATCATTCTCTACATTTTCTCTTGAAGGATATCCGTTAATCCATTGATTAGGATTATTATTTTCTCTCATAAAGTTTCTTGCATAATCAAATATTTCCATTACTTTATCTATATCTTTATATTCTGTTTTTCTTATTTTCATTATTGCTATTCCTTATTTTTGAGATAATTAAAAATGCTTTCTATATCTTTTTTAGTTAAATCTATTTTAGAAAATATATCCTTTCTGTTTTTAAAAGTTTTTATTATGCTTCTTTCTCTTCTATATTCATCAATCTTTTTATGATTTCCAGACAAAAGAATTTCAGGCACTTTCATATTATCAATTTCTTCTGGTCTGGTATATTGTTCGTACTCTAATAAACCGTTTGAATTTTCTTCGAATGTATCGCTTGTAACGGATTCTTTGTTATTTAAAACGCCTTTATATCTTGATACAGCATCTACAAGTAGAAGAGCTGGTATTTCTCCCCCGCTTAATACATAATCTCCTATACTTATGACTTCATCAGCATATTTTTTTTCAACTCTATAATCTATACCTTCATAATGCCCAAGTATCATAGTTATATGCTCTTTATTTGAAAGCTCTTTTATTTTTTTCTGAGTGAGTATTTTTCCAGAAGGAGAAAAAATGATGGTATATCCTTTATTATGACTGTCAAAATATTTCTTAAAAATATTGTATGTCATTATCATACCAGGTCCGCCGCCGTAAGTATAATCATCGCATTTTTTATAATTGCCGTCTCCGTATAAACGCATGTCTATGATATTCAAGTCTATTTTTTTTTCGTTTAGTGCCATGCTTATTACGCCCATAGAAATAGGGCTTTCATAGAATTTGGGAAAAAGTGTAAGTATATCTATTATCATTTTTTTATTATATCCTATAGTTTTTATATATCAATAGTTTTATTAACTTAATAATATACTTGTTTCAAAAGCTGTTAGTAAAATTAGTTATAAAAATTATTCAAATTAAAAAATTACGCTAATACAATGTTTCACATGTTTTATAATTAATTATTTTAGTATATAGCTAAACAACTATATTTTGTTAAAATTAGTTTTTATATTTTGGGACTGCCCTGCGAAGCACACAGTCGTGCCACAGTTCTTTTGTGACGCTGTTCGCCTGTGGCGTGGTATAAAAGAACCAAAAGAACTGCATTTTTAGCCCAAATTTCGGGTATTACCACACATTTAATACGTATCTTTAAAATATAAAGTTCTAATACTTGCACTTTCGCGAAGCGTCCCGAACAAAGATGAGGGAGGGCTCGCTGTTGACAAACTTAAGAATTTTTGGTATATACCTAAACAAATATGATTTTTCAATTTTGAGTTATTGATAAATGTAATTATAAGTTGTAGATAGTATAAAATATTATTTGTTGTTAATAAAATAAGTTTTATAAGTTTTAAATGTAAAATAAATAATTTATTTTTTATAATAATAGGTAATCAGCCGCACGTATCGTTGACATTTGATAAGAATAAACAATACCGTGCGGAAGCGTCCCGAACGAAGATGAGGGAGGGCTCGCTGTTGACAAACTTAAAAATTTTCAGTATATACCTAAACAATTACAATTTGTCAAAAAATTATTTTTTTTAATTTATTATTTGCACTATTGTGAAGTACCAACTCTAATTATATTAAATAAAAAAATATAAGTATTAATAAATTTAGTTTTGAAACAAGTATAATTTTACTTAAATTAATAAACTTATAAAACAGTTTGCCAAGAATTTTTCAATTAAGCCTAATTATATTATTCATTTATATAAAATATAATTTGTAATTAATTGAAAATTGTATATACTATATAGAGTATAAAATAAATAGGATATTAAGTGAAGAAAATATTTACAGATATACCGCATCCGATAAAAGAAATAGCAAGAATACTGCATATAGAGGGTTTTCAATGTTTTTTGGTTGGAGGGGCTGTAAGAGATGCTGTAATGGGGATCGCTCCGCATGAATATGATATTACTACAGATGCTAAACCTGAAGATGTGCAGAGAATATTTAAATATACTGTTCCTACTGGTATAAAACATGGTACTATACTTGTTATCATAGAGGATATGCATGTAGAAATAACCACTTTCAGAAGCGACGGCAATTATAGTGACGGAAGACACCCAGACAATGTAGAATATG
Organism: uncultured Brachyspira sp.; assembly: GCF_949287625.1. Lineage (GTDB taxonomy): Bacteria > Spirochaetota > Brachyspiria > Brachyspirales > Brachyspiraceae > Brachyspira. The sequence goes on from NZ_CASEGO010000031.1 coordinate 21,684, forward strand.
CTTCAAGTATAGAAGATGATCTGCCAAGAAGAGATTTAACTATAAATGCTATGGCATATAATGTTTTGGACGGCACGCTTATAGATATGTTTGACGGTATGAAAGATATTAAGCGTAAGATAATAAAATCTGTAGGTGATCCTTATGAAAGATTTAGAGAAGACGGTCTTAGAATAATGAGGGCTATAAGATTTGCTGCTAAATTAAATTTTGAAATAGAAAAAGAAACATTTGAGGCTATAACACATTCTACAGGTATGCTTGCTTCTATCGCAGCAGAACGTATACGTGAAGAGTTTAACGGTATATTATTATCTTCAAATCCTTTCAGAGGTTTGGAGCTTCTAAGAAAAACTGGGGTGTTATCATTAATCCTTCCAGAACTTATGCAGGGATATGGAGTTACTCAGAATAAATTTCATAAATATGATGTTTATTATCATATACTTCATACTATACAGTCTGTAGAACCTTTAGAAACAGAGGAATTAACTTTATTAGTAAGACTTGCCGCACTTTTTCATGATATAGCTAAACCTATGGTTCAGAAAAAAGTTTCAAAACAAGATGATCCTGTTTATTATAATCATGAGGTTGTAGGGGCAAAAGTAGCTAAAAATGTAATGAAAAGATTAAAATATTCTAATTCCGAGATAGATTTTGTAACATTATTAGTTAGACAGCATATGTTTTATTATCAAGATGAATGGACAGACGGAGCAGTTAGAAGGTTTATGCGTGCTATTGGTGTTGAAAATATTAAGCCTCTTTTAAAATTAAGAGAAGCTGATAGGCTTGGAAGCGGACACAGAAAAGATAAAGAAAGCAGGGCTATACCTAAACTTTTGGCTAGAATTGATAAGATAATTGAAGAAGAAAATGCTATAACAGTGAAAGATTTGAAAATAGACGGTAATGATTTGATTAATGAATTTCATTTAAAGCCTAGCCCTTTAATAGGTAAGATATTAAATTATTTGCTTGATTTGATATTAGATGAGCCTGAATTAAATAATAGAGAATTTTTACTTGAAAAAACTAGAAATTTTTTAGAAAGCAACAATATAAGGGACGAGGCTTGAGAAAAAAATGTACTTGCTTGCTGATATTGGGAATACGAGAGTTAAGTTAGCAATATTTGAAAATAATAACAATGCTCCAATATATTATAATGCTATAGAGCATAGTAATGCTTTGGATTTGATTAATGCATTAAGTGAAATAAAAAATAATCACAGCAATATAAAAAATGTATTTTACAGCAGTGTATCATTAAAGGTAAATGATCTGTTTGAGGACAGCATAGAAGATTGTTTTAACATTAATCCTTATAGAGTTACCCATAATGATATAAAACTTAAAGATAATTTATATGAACCTAAAGATTCGATAGGTATAGATAGAATTTTATCAACTTATGCTTCTATACGTCTTGAAGGCTATGGCGATAATACTAAATATGCTTCTATAGTTATAGATATGGGTACAGCTACAACAGTTAGTGTTATGCTTTCAGATTTTACATTTTTGGGAGGTATGATAATATCTGGCACTAAAACTAGTTATCATGCACTTTCAAATATTACTTCACTTCCTTATTATGAAATAGGGCCTATAGCATCGATACCAAGCCCTATAAACAATAATGTAAAAGATGCTATTATGTCTGGAGCTATATATAATACTATAGGAACTGTGAATTATGTTGTTTTGGAAACAAAAAAATATATAAAATCTAAATACAATATAAAATCCAAAATCTTTCTTACAGGCGGCATATCAAATTTAAAACTTTTAAAATGTAAAGTTTATCCTTTTTTGGTACTTCAGGGCATTTATTTTAGTATGATAAATAAAAATTAAATATGTCCTATTTTTACGATATACCATATTTGTAATTAATATGCACTATATAGAATAATTATATCTAGTATATAAATTAAATAAAAAGTATGTATTTAGTATATAAAACATACTTTTTAGTACATATATAATTTGACAAATGAGAAAAAACTGATATACTTTAAAATATATATAAGAAAAGAACGGAGGAGTTTTGCCAATGACTACAGGTAAAGTTACTATACAAAATGATACAGGACTTCATGCTAGGCCTGGTAATGAATTTGTTACATTTATAAAAACATTACAAAATTGTAAAATAGAAATAGAAAATGAAGCTGGAAAAAGAGTTAATGCTTCATCTCTTTTAAAAGTTTTGTCTTTAGGAGTAAAAAAAGATTCAGTACTTACTATTTATTGCGATGGTGAAAATGAACAAGAAAATCTAAAAAAGATAGAAGATTTTCTTGCTAATTTAAAAGATTAATTTTTTTTGGACTTATAATATGGAAAAAAGAATTAGTGGAATTGGGGTTTCCCCTGGTATAGCTATAGGAAAGGTATATCTTCTTCTTAAAAAAGATATTATAGTATCTAAATGTCCTTGTGCAAATGTTGCTGAGGAGCAAAAAAAATTATTAGAAGCTAGAAATAAAACAAAAGAACAGCTTCTGAAAATTAGGGAGACAACAGCCAAAAAAGTTTCAGAGGAAAAAGCAGAAATATTTGATGCACATATAACTTTGCTTGAAGATGAGGATTTACTTGAAGAGGTAAATAATATTATAGCTGATGATAAAGTTTGTGCTGAATATGCTTTATCTCAGGGTATAGAGGTTTATACTAAAATTTTAAGTGAAGTTGAAGATGAATATTTAAGAGAGAGAGCAGGGGATTTAATGGATATTTCTGACAGATGGATAAGAAATATTCAGGGCGAGGAAATTGTTGATGTTTCTAATCTTCCAAAGGACTCTATAGTTGTTGCTAGAGATTTAACCCCTTCAGATACTGCCAATTTGGATTTAGATAATACTTTAGGTTTTATTACAGAAATAGGCGGACGTACTTCGCATACTTCTATAATGGCTAGATCTTTAGAGCTTCCTGCTGTAGTTGGTATTGGAGAAATTTTAAAAGATTTAGAAAATAATCAAACTATTATAATTAATGGAAATACAGGAGCTGTTATTATAGATCCTTCCAAAGAATCTATAGATGAATGTTTAAAATTAAAAGATGAATTTGATAAAAAAAGAGCTTTATTAAAAGAATATGCTCATAAAGATGCTGTATCTAAAGATGGAACAAAAATAAGAGTATATGCTAATATAGGCTCGCCTGCAGATTTGGGCGGAGTTCTTAAAAATGGTGCTGATGGTATAGGGCTTTATAGAACTGAGTTTCTTTTTATGGAAAATACTGATTTTCCTACAGAAGAAGAGCAGTTTAAGGCTTATAAAGAAGTAGCTGTTGCTATGAGCGGACATACTGTTACTATACGTACTATGGATATTGGAGGCGATAAGTATCTGCCTTATTTGGAAATGCCTAAAGAAGAGAATCCTGCATTAGGCTGGAGAGCTTTAAGAATATGCTTGGATAAAACTTCTATTATAAGAACCCAATTCAGGGCTTTGCTTAGAGCTTCGGCTTTCGGTAAAATAAAAGTAATGCTTCCTATGATAGTTTCTTTGGAAGAGCTTAGAAAAGCTAAGGCTATATTTAATGAATGTAAACTTGAGCTTGTAAAAGAAAATATTGCTTTTAATGAGGCATTAGAATTAGGAATGATGATAGAAACACCTTCAGTTGTATTTAGGGCGGAGGCATTTGCAAGAGAATCTGACTTTTTCTCTATAGGTACTAATGATCTTACTCAATATACTTTAGCTTCGGACAGAGGTAATGAAAGAATAGCCAGTATATGCGATCCTTATAATCCTTCAGTACTTATAGCTATAAAAATGGCTATAGACGGAGCTCATGCTAATGGTATTATTATTTCTATGTGCGGAGAATTAGCAGGAGATTTATTAGCTGTGCCTTTGTTATTCGGTTTAGGTTTAGATGTATTTTCTATGTCTGCTATATCAATACCTGAAGTTAAGAAAATGATTATATCTTTAGATAAAACTGAATGTCAGATGCTTGCAAAAAGAGTTCTTACTTTGGATACTGCTGACGAGGTAAAAGCAGAATTATTAAGATTCTTAGAAATACATGAAAAAGGTGAGACAATAAGCTATTAATAATAGTTTGAAAGATAATTAAAGGGGCTTTAAAAAAGCTCCTTTTTTATGTATAAAATCTTGCATATATACCGCAAGGGAGAATCATATCAGAGTTTTCTATAGGAAGTCCTATTTCTCCGCTTTCAAAAGTACCTTTATTTTTTATAGATGAAGATAATATATTTTTTAATGATATATGAGAAAAACTTGCCGTGTAGCAGTTGATTAAAAATAGAATAGGGGAGTCTGATAAAAGTTTAATACATTCTTCTACTAATCTTGTTAAACTTGTTTCTATCTGCCAAAGTTCTCCATTAGGTCCTCTTCCGTATACTGGAGGATCCATTATTATAACATCATATTTTCTTTTGCGTCTTACTTCACGAAGTACAAATTTTATAACATCTTCTATAATAAATCTTACCTTTTTTTGATGAAGATTATTAATTTCTATATTTGTTTTGGCATGAGATACTATTTTTTTTGATGCATCAACATGTACAACTTCATCGCATCCTGCATAAGCACATGCAGCAGTTGCACCTCCAGTGTATGCAAATAAATTAAGAGCTTTAATTTCCATATTTTCATGAGCAGAAGATTTTTTTTCTTTGATTTTATCTATAATAAACTGCCAATTAACAGCCTGTTCTGGAAAAAGCCCTATATGTTTGAAATTAGTAAACTCTATTTTGAATGATAGATCACCATATTTGATGATAAAATTATCTTTAGGCTTATTAATATACTGCCAATAACCTCCGCCTTTATCCGAGCGATGATATATTGCATCCATATTAGTCCATTTATTTAAACGTTTAGACCAAATAACTTGAGAATCAGGGCGTGACACTATAAATCCGCCTATATTCTCAAGTTTTTCGCCTTCTCCGCAGTCTATAATTTTATAGTCTTGCCATTTATCAGCTAAAAGCATAATTTTTAGTTAGTCTTAAATTTATTATCTTTGGTTATAGTAAGTAACATCATTTCTTACTATAACAATATCTACTCTTCTATTCAAAGCTCTGCCGTCAGGCAAATCATTAGAAGCTACAGGTCTGGTATCAGCATATCCAGCGATAGAGTATTTATTTCTATCCAATTTAGCTGTTTGATCATTTTCAAAAAGTTTTTCTAAAATAACCATAGCTCTTGCTGAAGAAAGTCCCCAGTTATTACCAAATTTCTGTTCAGTAATACTTCCTGGTATAATAGATCCTGAATCTGTATGACCTTCTATTCTTATTTCATTTGGAATACCGCTAAGCAGCGAAGCCAATTTAATGAATGTCTCTACATTATTTTGGCTGTCTATTATATTAGTAGAAGCCGATTCAAAATATTGGTCAGCACCAAGACTTATAACAAAGCCTCTTTCATCTTCTTCTACCCTTACTTTTTTGCTTTTTATTTCAGCTTCCAATACAGCTACTGCTTTATCAATACTTCTGCCCATAGAATAGCCTCTATCTGTAGAAGGCAATGTATCAGCATTAGCTCCTCCGTAAATAAGTCTGCTTTGTGATAAAGTAGTACCGCCAGGCATAACCCCAAATGATCCTTGGAATGCTGTAGCGATAAGCTGTATAGAAGAATCGTTAACGGAACTAGACATTGTTGCAAGAAGCATTACGAAGAATGTCAATACCAATGTTACGAAGTCTCCATAAGTTTGAAGCCATAAAGGGGCTGAAGGACCAGGTACTTGAGCCTTATCACCTACTTTTTTAGCTTTTTTACCAAATTTAATAGTAGCCATTATTTACCTCTAATTATTATCTGTCTCCAACTTGTTCATTAACTTTCTGACGCTGAGAAGGAGGCAAGAAAGATATAAGCTTATCTTTTACTATTCTAGGGTTATCGCCAGCTTGTATAGATAATATACCTTCTAGCATAATACTTTGAACTGTAGCCTCAGATGAGTGTCTTGCTGCAAGTCTTCCAGCTATAGGCAAAGCAAAACCGTTAGCTATAACAGATCCGTAATATGTAGTAATAAGTGCTACAGCCATACCAGAACCGATAGCTTCCATACCGCCACCGCCTCCTAAGCTTCTAAGCATGATTACAAGTCCGATTAATGTACCAATCATACCCCAAGCAGGATATAAAGAAGCAGCATCTTCAAATACTTTTCTTACTGTATCGTGTCTTGCTTCTACGTTATCTATTTCTGTATTAAGAATGTTTTTTACAAGCTCTGGATCTGTTCCGTCTACTACAAGCTGCATACCTTTTTTAAGTAAAGGATCTGAAATTTCTTGTATATCATCTTCTAATACTAATAAACCTTCTCTTCTAGCTTTTTCTGAAAAACTTAAAAGTGTTATAATAATTTGTGCTTCATCATAATCAGGTTTTTTCAAAAGAACTTTTATAGCTTTAGGAACACCTAATATAGTTCCTAAGTCATTAGCAACTAAAAGCGAAGTTGTACCTCCCAAACCTGTAACAACTACAGATGCAAAGTCAACCATATGACCTACATTACCTCCTCCTGAAATGATACCGAATAAGTTAATAGCTATAACTAATACAACACCTAATGGTACAAATATATCCATATTTTGACCTCTAACTAAAATTTATTTTTTATTTTACTAATCTTCATTACCATAGAATGACGGCTTTTTCATACTGTTTTCACAAACTATTCTGCTTCTATACTCTACTATTCTGTTAAGCACAGTTTCAAAGCTATCTTTAGTTACTACCTTCCTTCCAGATAACATCGTTATTACTAAATCAGGAGTTTCCTCCATAAATTCTATTTGATGCGGATTAACATATAATATACTTCCGTCAAATCTTGTTATATGTATCATAATATCAGAAACTCCTAACTCTATTATACTATAAAATTATAAAAAGTATACTACTATTATAATTATCTCTTAAGTGCTATAACTTCCTGAAGCATTTGATCTGCTGTAGTAATAGTTCTGGCATTAGATTGGAAGCCTCTTTGAGTTACTATCATATCTGTAAATTGTTCGCTCAAATCTACGTTAGACATTTCCAAAGCACCTGCCTTTAAAGAACCTCTGCCTTCAGCAGCAGCAGTACCAATATTAGCAGCTCCTGAGTTATTGCTTGCTACAAATAAAGTGTCTCCTGCTTTTTCTAAACCGCCTGCATTATTAAATTTAGCCAATGCAACCTGTCCTAAAGTTTTTCTGTTTCCGTTAGTAAATACACCTGTTATTTGACCGCTGTCATCAAAGCTGAAACCTTCCAACATACCCATAGTATATCCGTCTTGTTCTATAGCTTTAGTAGTTGATGGAGATTCAAATTGTGTAATACCGTTAAATAAACCAACTTCTCCCATAGTAAGGTTGATAGTTTGATTTACTTCACCTTCTGTTCCTTGATAAGTGAAAGATACATTAGGCATTAATACTCCTTCTGTTTGAGTATTAGTACCGTCACTTACAGAAATTAGAGAACCTGCATCATTAAATACTAATTGGAAAGTATTGTTTCCGCCGCCTTCTACTGGGTCGCCTGCTGATACGCTTACACTTCCTTCTGTGGCATCTGGTATATCTATTGTCATATCCCATCTGTTAACATCTGTTCTAGTGAAAGTTGCTCTTAATTGACGAGGTATTCCTGTAGAGTCATATATAGTTAAATCTGACTGATGTGTTTCTCCGCTTTTTTGTAGGTTACAGAAATATTTTGTATTTGCTGTAGCTCTTGCTGGGTCTTTTGAACCTACTGGTATAATTAAATCTTCTACTCCAGCTGAAGTATTTAATTCCATTTCACCTGTTTCTGGGTTAAGTACAGCATTCCAGCCTTGTACTTTATAACCTATAGAAGGATTAACTAAATATCCGTCTCTGTCTAAAGAGAAAGCTCCGTTTCTTGTATAGTAAGAATTGTTTCCTCTTTTTTCTATAAAGAAACCTTCTCCCTGAATAGCTAAATCAGTGTTTACACCAGTAACTTGTAAAGCACCTTGTGTATGTATAGTGTCTATAGTTGCAACCATCATACCTAAGCCTACTTGCTGAGGATTGATACCGCCTCTATCTTCCTGAGGCTTTGCTGCCCCGCTTAAAGATTGGCTTATCATATCCTTAAAAGTAACTCTTCCTCTTTTAAATCCGTATGTATTAACATTTGCTATGTTATTTCCTACTACATCCATTCGAGTTTGATGATTTTGTAAACCAGACACGCCGGCAAATAATGAACGCATCATAAGGCGTATTCCTCCAAAAATTTTAGTATTTCTTATAAAATATTTTCGGTATAATTAAAATTTGTTTAATGTTTTTTTTGATATACTTATCATAGATTTTACATTAATATATTTTAGGATAAATACAGATCAAATGCATTTAATGAACATCTTAAACTTATAATAGCTATATAATAATATTATAAATTTACACCAATACTTAATACTCATATAATTGACTTTTAATTAAAAATAATTTAGAATATTCACACATTTCAAGGGGATATAGCTCAGTTTGGGAGAGCATCACAATGGCATTGTGAGGGTCGTGGGTTCGAGCCCCATTATCTCCAATTTTGATAAAAATTTTATTTCATATTACACCTATTTTTACGCACGGTAAATAAATCTCATTATATAATAAATATTGTTATTACAAATAAATCTGTTATTTATAATTACGCAATTCGTGCGTTAAGTACATATCAAATTTAAAAAAATCTTGGGTGGGCAGCTAAAATAACAGTATCAAACTAAAAAACAAGAAATAGCATATCAGCAACATAATAATACAAATAAATTTAGAGGGCGGGCGGATGTAATAAAATTTATTAAACTAAATAAATAATATTTTAAACAAGTCTTATATGAATAGTATTAAAGTTTATCATATTTTTTACAAATGGTAAATGTCTTAATATAGCCATAAGTCCCCATCTATTTTTAAAATAATCAGCATAATTATAACTGTTTATAAATCTTATATGACTGCTTAATTTTTCTATATCTGATGGAATATCTAATCCCCATCTAAACACTGCAGCTGTTTCTTTTACTGTTTCATGAAGTTTTGTATTTTTAGCTGAAATTGTAGGTATAGTATCAAATATAAAATGACTGTTAATAAAGTTTTCAGATAGTTTTTCAATTAATTCTTTTATATAATTTTCTTCTATATACATCAATACCCCCTCAGATATTATTATAACAGTGCCTCTTACTTTAATATTTTTTATCCACCTATAATCTAGTATAGATGATGATATGCATTCATAATTTTTATTATTTTCTAGTTCTTTAAAAAATTGTTTTCTTAACAAAATAACATCTTCAAAATCTATATCATACCAATAAATATTATCTTTTATAAATCTGCTTACTCTTGTATCAAGACCTGCTCCTAAATTGATAATAGTAAAACTTTCTGCTGAGCTTTTTTCAATAATATCTTTTATTATATCATCTATTATTTTTGTTCTTATACAGGTTCCTACTTGAGTTCCTTTAGAGTTTTTGAACTTTGAAAAATCATAATTTATTTCTTTTGATATTTCTATAGATTTATAATCTTTGATAATTGAATCTTCTCTTTTACTTTCTTCTGCTTTAGCCCATAGTGTAATTAATAAAGTTTCAGATACCCCGTTTAAATTAATATTCATGATATATCTCCTTTAAATGTTAGAATAAGCTAACATTTTTTTTAATTATACAAGTTTTATATTTTTTGTCAAATTCTTAAAATAAAAAATATACTTAATATGCTTTCCATTTAATATTTTATTTAGTTTTAAAGTTTTATTTAAAAATATTATTACAAATTAATCATTAGTTAAGCCTTGAATTTGTTTAACGCACTGTAAATAGAATTTGTATATAATAAAAATTTACATTTCAAACAATTTTATATTTTTGAATTTAGCTGTATAATATATTTAAAATATGATAGGTTAAAAATATGTCTGATAATAATAATACTACAGAAAATACTAATAATGTAGACGATGTAGATAATAAAACAAACAATGGTAAAAATAACGCCAAAGAAAAAAATAAGGTTGAAAATAAAAAAGAAGAATGTTTTTTAAAAGGCATTCTACTTTTATACTCTATTCTGTTATATGCATAATATTTTTATTAGTTTTGATATGCAAATATTCTAAATACACAAATGAAAGTAAAACATTGATAGAAAGCAGTATAAAACAATTTGAATCAAACTCACAAATACAATTAAGCAATTATTATGAGTTCCTTAAAGAAACGGTTACAAATGAAAGTTTTGAAAATAAAGAGTTTATAAAAAATACATTAGAAGAGGCATTCAAACCTAATATCGATTTACTTAGAGAAACCCTAAAAGACAGTAAAGATTTTTCAATAAATACAGTAACTTTCTGGCTTGCATTTTTATCTTTAATAATGATAATATTCACAATTTTAGGCATATACGCCAATAATAAAATAATGGAAAGCAATCAAAAGCAGTCGGAACTTATTATAAAAGAAACAGAATTAGAATCAAATAAAACACTAGAAGAATTAAATAAAAAATCCCAAGAAATAGAATTAACATTAAAGAAAATAGAAGAACAAACCAAACAATCAAAAATAAATGCTGATAGATCTAAAGTAAGCGAATTATTTGCAAGAGCATTAAATAATAAAAATTATGATGAAGCTATAAAACTTTATACTGAATCATTAGAAATAGATTCTAATAATATTATGTCTTTAAATAATAGAGGACTTTTATATTATGATAAATATAAAGAAACTAAAGATGAAGAATATTTTAGTAAAGCATTAGATGATTATAATAAAGTATTAAGTATTGATAAAAATAATATTGATACTTTAAATAATAGAGGGGCTTTATATTCAAATAAATACAGAGAAACTAAAGATGAAGAATATTTTAATAAAGCATTAGAAGACTATAATAATTCCTTAGATATAGATAATAAAAATATTAATGTTTTAACTAATAGAAGTATATTATATTCAAATAAATATAGAGAAACTAAAAGAGAAGAAGAATTTAATAAAGCTTTAGAATATTACAATAATGCCTTAAGTATAAATAGTAATTTTTACATAATATATGAGGGTATTTCTTATTTATATTTAAATCATTATGAAATAACTTATAATGAAGAAAGTCTAATACAAGCAGAAAAATATTTGAATGAAGGTTTAAAATTGTATCCTAATGATTTAGAATTATCAAATAATTATGGTATATTATTGTATTTGAAATGTAAAGAAAATAAAACAATTACTGATTTAAATAATTCTGAAAAGTATTTGAAAAAATCTATAGATAATAGCCGAATAAAAGAAGATGTAGGAGAAACCTACTACTATTTACATCTTGTATACGATGAATATGCTGAACTTGATAAAAATATAAGCGGGTGCTCAAAAGAAGAATGCGAAAATAAAAGTAAAGAGTATCTTCAAAAGTCAAAAGATTTAGGATTTAAGCATTTTATGGAGAAATAATATACTTAATGTAACAAAAATTATTAATTAAAATATTTCTTATATAAGATAGAGTTTTTTTAATTAATGAGTGATTTTGCAACTTTTGCCACGGGAAAAGTTGATATAAATACAATTAAAAAATAATAATATTTGCTTAAGAAACATATAAACCAAACAGTGAGCCGAAGCCAGCAAATAAATTTATTTATTTGCTAATTATAGGCGAAGGCGAACATAGCAACAGTAATAAAAATTTGACATAATGAAAAAAATTAATTATACTATATAAAAATACTATTAAAAGATGAGGTACTAACTATGGAGAATAATATCAGTAATGAAGAACAAATAAGAAATAAGTTTGAAAGAATATTTCAATATGAAAATAATAAGAATGCATTTCTTGATTATTTTTATGGAAAGTCAAACAGCTGCCCCACTTTAAGAAATTATTACGGTTATGATGCAGAAGAAATTTTTAAGTTTTATTTTGATGAAAACACTTCAGAAGAAGATAAAAAAGCTTTGTCAAGATACGCTGAAGCTGTGATTAAAGATATATACAAGGGTGAAAATGTTGATATAATTTTAAGATTATCCACTGGTGAAGATTTAGAAAAAGCATTAATAGAAAGTTATAATAATACATATGAAAGAACTATATATGATACAAAATATTCTAAAGCAACTTTGGCTAATAATAAAGCATCTAAATATATAAAAATACAAGTTAATAATTTTTATAAGTTTTTAGAATTAGAAGGCTGTATGCCTAAAAAGTTTAATCAATACTTAGAAAAAGTAAAAAATGATAATAAAGTATTATTAAATAAAGAGCCTCATTTATTATTAACTATTTTGGTATACCTTATAAATAGAGATGATGATAAAAGCCTCATCAAACAATTATTAAATTATATAGATTCTCTAAAAATCAATGATGAAGAAACTATATCATTACTTTTTACTATAGCTGATAAAGATGAAGAAGTTTATAAAAGATTAATGAATATTTTAAATAAAGATAATAATATGATTTATTTTCTTGTGAATATATACAAAGATATGACAAGAACTATAAAATTATATAAAAGATTATTTAAAGGATATTCAGAGGATAAAGGCTATTATTACTACACACAAAAACTTATACCTGAATATTTAGAACTATGCAATTTCCCTAAAGAATGTATTTTGTTAAACACAATAGTTAATAATAACACTCTTTTTATTTCATATTTAACAGTAGAAGTAAAAAAATTATATGATGAAGACAAAGAAACATTTTATAAACTTTATGAGATAATAGAAAAATCAAAATTAGAAAATTTATATCTTGATTATGCTATGCTTTCATCAATTATTCTTGCAAGCGGTGATAATAAATATAATATTGATATTAATTCTATTGTAGCAAAGTTAAAAGAAATATGCGTGGATTTATTAGAAATAAGGGGACCTATTGAAAGTTTCGATGATATAACTTCTAAAAGCTTTAAATATGTAAAAGAAGAACCTTATGCTAATCATAGTCATTATTTGTCAGCTATAATGTCCTTTGACGGCATAAATGATGAAGCATCAGAAATCACTACTAAATTATTAAAGCATTATGGAATATACGGCAAAATTTCAATTTATGTTTCTATTCAGGAAATATTCTATAATGGAAATATTTTGGAAGCTAAAGAAAAATTAGTTAATGATAAAAAAGTACCATTAAAAGATATTTATTTATCATTATTAGAATCAAAAAATAATATTATTACACTTATAAAAAATAATTTAGAAGAAACAAAATCTATTATGGAAGATAAATCATTTATCACTTCTATAACATCAAATATTAGCGGTACTATATCATTTATTAATTGTATTTTCAGTGATGAATTAAAAGAACTTATTGATGATAAATTTGATTTTGTTTTCAAAGTTCTCGACACAGCAAAATCAAAGGAAATAAAAAAGCATTGTGTATCGGTAATAAATAATAATGAAAGCATTGTTAGAAGCGAAGTAGAAAAATTAGCAAATGAAGGAAAAGAGGCATCAAGAACGGTTTATAAAGAAATAATTAAATATTGGGATTTACAAAAGTTTGATGATGATTTTCAATTTAAAAGCGTTGATGAAATAAACGAATATTTAAATAAATACTATAATGAAGGACATGAAACTCTAATAAAAGATATAGACGAAAATATACTCTCTAATATTTTGTTAAAGGATAAAAAAACTAAAGCTCCTTTAAATATAGTTAAGTATGTTTTTATGGAATACATTGCTTTAAAAGAGCCTTCAATCTTAAAAGACTGCAGCAAAATAGCAGAGTTTTTTGATATTGATTCACTTAGAAATGCACTTGATGATATATATTCAAATTGGTTTGATAAAAAAGCAGATACAAAATTAAAAAATATACTCATTCCATATTGTCTTTTTCAAACTGAAGATAAACTCTTAAAATTAAAGGCCCAGATTGAAGAATGGGCATTAAACTCAAGGGGAGCATTAGCAGCACATGCAGTATATGCCATAGCATTAAAAGCAAGCAAATTTGCATTGGTTTTAGTTGATACTATGTCTGTAAAAGTTAAAAATAATCAGGTTAAAAATGCGGCTAAAGATGCATTAAAAAATACTGCCAAAGCATTAGAGATTTCAGAAGATGAGCTTATAGATAAAATAATTCCAGATTTGGATTTTGATAAAAAGGGGACAAGAGAACTTCATTACGGAGGAGAAGCCGACAGAGTATTTAAACTTCAAATAAAAAATGATTTTACTATAGAAGTAACAGATTCAAACAATAAAGTTTTAAAATCGCTTCCTGCACCAAACAGTAAAGATGATAAAGAAAAAGCAGATGCAGCTAAAAAAGAATTAACTTTGATAAAGAAAAATATAAAAATGATAACTTCTAATCAAATGACAAGATTAAATAAAGTTTTATTAAATGCTCGTAAATGGTCTTATAAAACTTTTACCGAGCTTTTTGTAGAAAACCCAATAATGAATATATTTGCTTTAAAACTTATATGGGGCGTTTATGATGAAAAAAATAATTTAATAGAGAGTTTCAGATATATGGAAGACGGAAGTTTCAACACTTATGATGAAGAGGAATATATATTTGATGATACTATTAAAAATAAAAAAAATATTACTTTAGTTCACCCTATAGAATTAGACAGTGAAAAATTATCAAAATGGAAAACTCAATTAAGCGACTACGAAATATCACAGCCTATAAACCAGCTTGATTTATTATTTGAAGAGGTGAAAGAAGAGTATATAAAAAACAACAAAATCATTTCTTTTGAAGATCAAGAAATAACAGCAGGCGAGATTATGTCAATGGCAAATAAAATGTCATTTGAAAGAAGCAGAGATATTGAAGACGGCGGAAGCTATACTTATTATGAATTAAAAGACTCTATATTAAATATTGCATGCCGTATAGATTTTGAATATATGTGGTTTGGAATAGAGGCTAGCGAAAAAGTAACATTTAAAAATATTGCTTTCCACAGACTAGATGAAAACGGAAACTGCAATGAAGAAGAATATATAAATCCGTTAGATATTAATAAGAGATTTACTTCATCAATATACGGAACAGTAAAATCTTATTTTATAAAATAGAAACTTTTTACAACCTGTATATACTAAGCATTTTTCATTTTGTCAAAAATGAATTTTTTTATTTTAATTATTTGCGGGGACTAGCCCCCGCACCCCCAGTTCTTTTATTGGTATAAAAGAACCAAAAGAACTGAATTTTTTGGCTTAAATGATGGATATACACTACATTTAATACGTATATATAAAATATAAAGTTCTAGCAATTGCGTTTTTCGCTCTGTGTGCCTTTGGCAGCAACTTTTTTGTGCGGCAAAAAAATTGCAAAAATAAATATATGAATTATATTTATACATTGTATTATGATAAACTATAAAGGATATAAAATGAGTAAGGAAATTGAAAACTTTAATAGCAA
The DNA here is from genome assembly GCF_949287625.1 of uncultured Brachyspira sp. GTDB lineage: Bacteria > Spirochaetota > Brachyspiria > Brachyspirales > Brachyspiraceae > Brachyspira. Next base: position 37,225 of record NZ_CASEGO010000031.1, read on the forward strand.
TTTTGATGAAGAAATTTTAGACATGGCGTTCGTGCTTAAAGAATCATGCTTAGGGGCTGGTAAGGCTAATAAAGATAAATATTACACTTTATATATTCATGCTATGGCTTTAAAAAATATTGCCTCTAATGAAATTATAGAAAATGAAAATATTCTTATTCAAAAAAAGTTAAAGAAACAAAAGAGTATTTTCAAATGATTAAAAGTAAAAGCATAGCAAGATTAAAGGTGAGAAAAGAAAAAACTTCATCTGATTTATATATGAGGTTCTTGCTTGAAGATATTATTGATACCAACTATAAAGATAATGATTTAAATATTATATTAGAAAAATATTCTAAGCCTGTTTATTATAAAGATGAAGAATTAGGAGATTTTGAGCTTGATAAAAGTATAGACATGTTTAGTAAAGATATACTATGGAATGATAATAATATTTCAATCTTATTTGAAGATATTGATGAAGAACTAAATCAAAAAAGTGTTGATATAATCAAAAAAATATTTGCTAATAAAAAAGATATTGACAAAAAACTAAAAGAGTATATATCAGAAAATATGCTTGAAGATGCCAACAGCTGGAACGATGATTCTGACAAGCCTCATATAGATAAAGAAGAGTTTGCAAAATTAATAACTTTAACATCTATAGCTATATGCGAAGATATTATAACATTTTATTTTGATGACGGAGATATTTTCTGGGGACACACTATAGTAGTAGAAAGCGACTGTAATTTTAATTTTACAGATGCTCATATAGAAGGATAATTAATTTTTAGTTTACTTACCGCACGCTAAATAATATTTAAAATATAAATTTATCTATAATTCAAATTTCATTATATTATATAAATTTTGTTTATCGTGCGTTAAATAAATTTTTAATATAATTAGACTTTAGTTTGTGATAAAATATATAAAAACAATGTATTGATATATAATTTTTATATAAACTTTTCCCGCGGCAAAAGCTTAAAAAGCACATATTTACAAATTAAATCTACTACTAAATTTATATATAATAAATAGATATGTATTAATAAAACTTTTAAAATTTGTTATTGATATTTTATCTTAGTATATTACTATATTAATAGGGTATAAAAATGGATAAAGAAATTGAAGATTTTAATAAAGATTTTGATGATGAAATTTTTGATATAGCATTCATACTTAAAAGATCATGCTGCAAATACGCTAAAATTCCTTGGGAAAAATATGGTACTTTATTTGTTTATTCTATAGCTTTAAAAAATATTGCTGCTAATGAAATTATAGAAAATAATCATATTATCATTCATAAAAAAGTTGAAAAAGCTCAAGAATATTTAAAGATACTCAAAGATGAAAGCATAGTAAGATTAAATGTAAGAAAAGAAAAAGATCCTGATGACTTCTATATTAATTTTTTACTTGAAGATATAGCTGACAATGATTATAAAGATGATGATTTAAATATCATATTAGAAAAATATTCAGAGATTATTTATTATAAAGATGAAGAATTAGGCGATTTTGAACTTAATAAGGATATAAATAGTTTTAAGAAAGAGATGCCTTGGACTAACAATAATATTTTAATCTTCTTTGATAATATTAATGAAGAGTTTAATAAACAAAGCGTTGATATAATCAAAAAAATATTCGCTGACAAAAAAATATTGATAGGAAATTAAAAGAGTGTGCGGCAGAGAGTATATTTAAGCCTCATAATATAGAAAGAGAAGAATTCATAAAATCAATAAGTTTAACATCTATAAGCATAGATTGTGAAAACTGTATAATATTTTATTTTAAAAACAGTGATGGACATACAATACCAGTAAATAGTGATTGGGATTTTAATTTTAAACCGATTACTCAGCTAATGTTTTTTTGAATTTATAGCTTTCTTTCCGCACGATAACAAATATAAGTTTATCTATAATTAAAATTTTACTAACATTTCATTAAAGAAATCCAAAACCTAATTAACTCTTGATTTCTAATTTAAGTAATAAATATAAATAATCAAAGAGCAAAGTATCAATAAAAGTTTAAAAATTTCATTACATCTGCCCGCCCTCTAAATTTTTTAATCTTATTTTGTAATTTCTGCAGGAGTTTTTCTTTATAGTTTTAATCTGTTATTTTTAGCTGCCCACCCAAGAGTTTTTTAAATTTATTGCGTTTATTACCGCACGTAGAATGAAGTTAATAATTATAGGTTTCATTTGGAATTTTAAATTTCATTATATTTAAGAATTTGGTTTAACGTGCGGTAAATATATTTTTTAATTATAGTAATTTACCTTTCATATCTATACATAAATCAAGTATGGCAATAGCAAGTGCTGCCTCTATTACAGGTACTGCCCTTACAGCTATGCATGGGTCATGGCGTCCTTTAATTAGTAATGTTTCTTCCTCTTTTGTTTCTATATTGAGAGTTAATTGTTCTTTAGATATTGACGGAGTAGGCTTTATTACAGCATTAACTATTATAGGCATGCCGTTTGATATTCCTCCTAGTATGCCTCCGTTATTATTAGTTTTTGTTTCTACTTTTTTTATATTATTATAGTTTTTTATAGTGTATAGATCATTACATTCGCTTGCTTTATAATTTACAAAGTCAAACCCAAGTCCGAAATCAATTCCTTTTACAGCAGGGACAGCAAACATTGACTGAGCTATTCTGCTTTCTATAGATGAGTAAAAAGGATCTCCGAAACCAGCAGGTACATTAAAAGCAGCAGCTGTTATAATACCTCCTACAGAGTCCATATTCATTTTAGCTTCTTCTATTATGCTTATCATTTTCTTCATAGCTTCATTATCAAAAACGCTTAATTCTTTATTATAATTCTCTATGAACTCTTCATAAGTTGGAAAAGTATCATTAGGGTATTTATCTTTTATATTGTATATTTGTTTAATATGAGCAGCTATCTCTATATCAAATTTTTCTTTTAAAGCTAATTTTGCTAAAGCTCCTGCAAATACTAAAGGAGCAGTTAATCTTCCAGAAAAATGTCCTCCTCCTCTTATATCATTAAACCCATCGTACCTAAGCATAGCAGTATAATCACTATGAGAAGGTCTCGGCATTATTTTTAAATTAGAATAATCACCGCTTCTTTTATTTTCATTTTTAATTACCGCAGCAATAGGCATTCCAGTGCTTTTGTTTTCGAGAATACCTGATAATATTTCTGGGCTATCAGATTCTGTTCTTGCAGTTGTTAGCTTTGCATTTTTAGCTCTTCTTCTTTCCATTTCGCTTTCTATAAAATCATTATCTATATTAATACCATAAGGAAAACCGTCTATAACACAGCCTATAGCTTCGCCATGAGATTCCCCGAATAAACTTAATTTAATATTATTACCAAATACGCTTCCCATAAATATATTCCTGAAATTAATTTTTTATTATAATTTCTATTAGTATATATTATTTTCTATAAACTTTCCATATTGTATTAATAATTAAAATTTATAGATAATACAATTTACTTAGTATCAAATGTATGAAAATGATTAAAAAAATATATGGCTATTATGAAATTATGTATTTAAAGTAATGAAAGTAAACTATAATTCATTTAAATAATTTTAGATAATAATTATTATTAATAAAAATACATCAGGAGAGTCTTGTTATGGCTAAATTTAATGATGTCATTATTGCGATTGCCAAATCAGTTGCTGAAGCTCAGGCTCAATTAGAAGAAACGCAGGTAAGTAATTTATCAAAATACTTTAAAAAAAAGAGAAATAGAAATTACACATCTAATGATAAAAATAAAGAAGATGAGCATTTACCAGGTGTATTTCCTATAAGATTAAAAATAGGTATGCCTGATGAAAATAATCAATATGGTAATAAATATTATTGTGTTCCTTATATAAACTTAATTCCAATATCGCAGCTTAATATAGATTCAATAAAAGCTTCATTTAACATAGCTATTCTTGATCTTATAGAAGCAAAAAAAGAAACTGAAAAATCTGTATTTAATGATGTATTTGAAGGCGATGTAGTAAATAATATGACAGATTTTAATAATTCTTCAGATGTATCTGTTGATCTTAAAGGTGCTGGTATTAATAAGGATAAGGGTACAAATATTAATATTGAGATTACAATAAAAAAATCAGAGAATAGTGAAGGAATGTCTAAATTTATAAATGAGATAACAAATTTAAGTCAGGGGTTTTTAACAGTAAATAAAAACAATCAAAATGATGATTAATAATAATTATATTTAATAATAATTTTCAATAAAAAATAATAAATAAAATTTTTAGGGAGGAAATTTATGGCAGTAGGTGATAATAAAGTTATAGCCAATCAATTTACAGGTCTTCCAATGTCGTCTCTTATAGGAGCTCCATTGCAGGCGGCGGCAGAGGCACAGTTAAGATTAGCAAATATTACAAAGGACTTTATAGAAAGTGTTGGAATTGATAGAGATGTTAAAAAAGATGAAAACGGTAAAGAAGTAAAGTCAGAGTCAAAACTTAGGACTGTCGAGTTTGCATATAAAAAAATTGTGAAAAAAGATGATGGAAGTAATGATACTGTAGATATGGTATTAAGAGCTCCTTTGCTTAGTATGGTTAAAGTACCTGCTTTATTTATAAAAAATGTAGATATTACTTTTGATATGGAAGTAAAAAGCAGTGAAGAAGAAAAAGGTTCAGATGATAGTTCAGTAACTACTACAACATCTGGAAAAGTGGGATGGTGGATATTTTCTGCCCGCACTGAAATAAAAGGAAGTGTAAGTTCTCATAAAGAAAATACTAGAAAAACAGATACTTCTGCTAAATACCATGTGGAACTGCATGCTGTAGATCAGGGAATGCCTGAGGGGCTTGCCAGAGTATTGGATATAATAAATGCTACTATTGTTCCTGTAGAATCTGCAAATACCCCTCAAACTAAAACTGAAAATGAAACTGAAAATGCTAGTTAATTAAAAATAAAAACTTATGATTATTAGTTTTAAGTCTCTAAAAGATATTTTAGACGAAAAAGCCGTATTGATGAAAGAGGCTTATGAGAGAGAACTTTTTAAAAAGTATTCTTCTCTTATACCTCTTTTACAATATACATTTAATATAAAAGATGTGCATAATTTTTTTTCTTATACAAACTATGATATTGATATAAGTTTCAGCATTACAGCTTATCAGGTATATAAAAATGTATTTTGTTTATATGATTATTTCACAGATGATAAATATGAACTTTATTTTTCATCTCAGTATGGAGTAAAAATCAACAATAAATATATAAATAGACCTGAAAGAGTAATGTTTGTTTTGGTATAATAATATTTGATTTTTTGTAATGAAGTAAAAATAGGATATTTTATGTCTGACAGTAAAATTTTTGATTTAACTAATATAAGATATGTAAAAAGAATAATAGTAGGACAGAATGATCCTAATATTCCCTATAAAGAAGAAGATTATCAAAAAGCAAATGAGTTATTAAATAAATGCTTAAATGAAGTTCCAAGAGGAAAAATTATAGGTATAGAGAGAAATTTTTATTTATTTAATTTAGGCGAACATCAGGTAGTGCTTCAATGGCTTACTTATCATGTGGGCTTTGAGAGAAAACCTATGTGGCTTGAATAATAATTGGTTAATAATTCTATTTTTTTATTCCAAGTATTTCAACACCAGTTTTAGTAATTAAAACAGTATGCTCAAAATGCACAGCCAATGAATAGTCTGGAGTAGATAAAGTCCAGCCGTCTTTTTCTTTTTCGTATTTATCAGTGCCGTTTGTTATCATAAGTTCTAATGCAAGCACCATATTAGGTTCTAATATTACATCATTATTTGGGTGATAAAAATTAAATATATAAGGAGCTTCATGATATTCATAGCCTACGCCATGACCTGTAAGCGATTTTATAACACTGAAACCATATTCATGGACTTTATTTTCAACAGTTTTTCCATACTCACTTAAAAGCACATTTGGTTTTAATTTATAAATAGAATATTCCAATGATTTTTTACATGCATCTATAAGTTTATATGCTCTATGATTTACAGATCCCATACCGCCTTCTATAACTACAGTTCTAGCACAGTCAGCATAGTATCCGTTATATTTTACTCCTACATCCACGCATACAGGTTCCCCATGAACAAGTATCTTATTATTAGTAGGTCTTCCATGTGCTATTTCATTACCGCTTGATATGCTTGTAGCAAATCCGTAATCTGGAACTTCAAAGTTTGCAGGATATGCATTTTGGCTTTTTATAAATTTTTCAACTTCTTTATCTACTTTAGAAGCTCTTACTCCAGAGATGCAAAGTTTGAAAGCTAAATCTATAGAGTCCTGTGCTATCTGAGCTGCTTTTCTTATATTTTCTATAGCTTCATCATCTTTTATACTTGGTTTTACTATACCTTTCATCTCTTTTATAAACATTTTATTTTTGTCCTTTTATTTATTTTAAAGATTTAGGAGTAAATATATATAAAAGAATAACAAGTATAATAGCACCTAATACGGCAGATGATAAATTTATTCTTACATATTGTATGTTGCTTATTCTAGGAAGATAATAAGAACCAAGCAAAGCACCTGCAGTAGATATAAGAAACATCATCACCCAGCCGCCGAATACTTTGATTTTTAATATTTTGCCAAATACTAAGCTTACAATGATGCCTATAACTATAAATGCTGATACTACTATAATATATTCCATTTATTTGCTTCAACCTCTTTTATTATAATATTTAATTAGATGAAAGTCCTATAAAGAATGATTTTAATCCTCCTTCATCATTTTCTACTGGAACAAATATCATATGAGATATATTTTCTCTATCAGCAGCATCAAATTTATTTTTTAGAGAATCAGAAGAAAATGGATCTGATACATATAAAGTTTTTTTATGTGATAAAATCTTTTTAAATAAAGCTTCATTTTCAGTTATATTTAATTTATCTTTTGTAGCATCAGATATATTCTGAGATTCATCTATAGTATAGCTGCCGTCATCTTTTCTTGTAAGCATAGCAGCATGTTTTATATCCAAACCAGACTGCTCTTTTATCCAATTAAGCATATCATGCATATTTTTATTGACAAATTTTTTACCTCTGATTGATTTTAATACATTTTTCCAACCAGCTGTCATGTTCTCTTTTACTTTTTCTTCTGCTTCTCTGTAAAAATCATCTGGTATTTTAGGTACTTCTTCAGGATCATATAAATCTTTATCTGTAAGATCATCTGTATCAAATGTATCTTTTTCACTAGCAGGTTTTACTACTTCTCCGTCGTCATATTCTTCTCTGAAATTAGGTGATAAATTAGAATTATTATTATTATCGCTGTTTTCTTCATCATCATAATCTCCAAGAAGAAAATCTCGGTTAAGAGAGAAGTTAAAAGCATCGCTGGAAGAAAAGTACTCTTCTTCTTTTTTTACTATTTCATCTTCTAAAATAGAACCATGACTTATCAAAATGTCCCCCTCATTATTATCATCTATTATATCATCAATGCCCTTTATTATATCCTCATTTTTATTATTGTCTACATTGTCATCATCAATTGTTTCTTCTAGTTTATCATCATCATTTTTTATACTGTCTGAATTTGTTTCATTATCTGAATCAGGTATATCGTCCATATTTTCAGTGGTGTCGTCTGTTTTATTATCTTCGTTTTTATTTTCTAATTCATCGTTTAAATTAGGTATATCATCTAAGTTTTCTATAGTATCATCTATATTATTGTCATCTTCATCATTTTTGTTATCTTCGTTTTTATTTTCTAGTTCATCATTTAAATTAGGTATATCATCTAAGTTTTCTATAGTATCATCTATATTATTGTCATCTTCATCATTTTTGTTATCTTCGCTTTTATTTTCTAATTCATCGTTCTATAGTATCATCTATATTATTATCATCTTCATCATTTTTATTATCTTCGCTTTTATTTTCTAATTCATCGTTTAAATTAGGTATATCATCTAAATTTTCAACAGTATCATCTATATTGCTATCATTATTATCACTATCTGATTTATTTAATTCCTCCATATCTTCTGTATCATCTTCTATATTATCAGCGTCAAGAAGCTCATCATCAGTATACTCTTTCATCTCTGGAGTATCATCATCTTTATTTTCTTCTTCTTTTTTATTATCTTCATCATTGATAACATCGTCTAAGTTAGGTACATCTTCATCATCATCTATAATATTATCAGCATCAAGAAGCTCATCATCAGTATACTCTTTCATCTCTGGAGTATCATCATCTTTATTATCTTCTTCTTTGCTATCATCATCATTGATAACGTCGTCCAAGTTAGGTACATATTCG